>CAYGPY010000053.1:0-6888 GCA_964351765.1 uncultured Vampirovibrionales bacterium | reverse complement strand
AACGACCGATCTGAACATTCGTTATTTATCAGCTGGGCTGACTGATTTGACGGCTGAAGCGCGTATCATTAAGATTGGACGCACACTGTGTCCAGTTCAAGTTGATATTAAAGACACCAACGGCAAGTTGATCGCAATCGCACAAGTTACTTATATGCGTTTGCCAAAAATGCCGACGCGTTCTTAAAAGCGATTTTTGTAAATAAGGCTTTTGAGGTGGGTTCGCTAGGACTAGTGTGCTTGTGTGATGTTAGCAGGTGAACCTGCTTTAAGGTAAGCGCTTTGTAGAAGCGTATTGAGAAGTCTTGTAGCGGCATCCATTTGCCCTTTAGCAACCGGAGCCCAGCTCTTAAGTAGGGTTTTTGTGTATTGATTGCCACTCTTTGTTGTTTTACGAGCCTGATTATCCATTTGGACTAACTCATTGATCCGAGAATGGGTATTAATGGCACCATTTAAAACCAGCTGGCGCATCGCCCCATTTTTTAAAGGCTTTTTTAATGCTGGTGTTTTTTTGAATTGTTTAAAATGTTCGTTACGCCATTGGTTAATGTTTTTATGATTGGAAAAAGCGGCATCCGTGAAAAGGTGCATGCTATTAACCCAAGCGTTCCAAGGTGTTTTAAAGTGATGCTTTAGATCCCAATCAAAATAGCCTGTGGTGTGTAAGGGTTGATGTAAGTCACCGACATAGTGAGCTAACTGACCCATGGTGGTTGTTATTTTTTTAGATAAATTGGTGTTTTTAGTGTTTAAAAGATTTTCGTTCTTGCATTGCTTTAAAAGCTCTGTGAGTTGCCAATAGTTTTTGGCAATAGCTGCAAATGCGTTGTCACCATGTTCGGTTAAAACATTGGTGTCAAAATTTTCCCATTGCTTAAGCACGTTTTTATCGTTTTCTTGAATAACGAAATACTTAAACACCTTTTTAAACGTGCGTTGTTTTCTGCCGGGGGCTGCTTCTGGAAACGTATCTAACTCAAGCCAATGTTGTGGCCCTTTAAAGTCTTGATCTTGCAAGGCTGAAATATCTTGAATTTGATGTAAGTTATTCTGGGCAAAGTTACGTAGCGCTGATGAAGGCAACATTTTAATAGCACTGCGTTCAATAGCGCGGTGCGTCGAAGAATCCCAGCCAAATTGAGGCGCATTGTTGGGATTGCTTGCTACTGGAGTGATAGGCGTGGTGAACACGATAAAACCCTTAAATTGTTTACCCTGAATATATGAAACTGGTGTCTATAGGCGGTATAGAATACGTCAATACTAGCAGAAAGATAGTGGATTCCCCAACGATTATTTCATTTGGATATCATGTGGGTATAAGCATACTTAGCACAACTTAGTAAAATAGCGCTTTTGTTTCCCTCGGTGCTCATTCTGCTCTACAATGATAAAAGGTATGCTGTGTCTTTATACGAGACTTGAAGATGCCTGAATCGTTAATATGGAAGGGTTTGAGGGGCGTTGGTTCATCAAACGCAACAACCAATCCAGCATCATCAACGTGCTCGTCAAGCCGAGCGCCTATTTTCAGCTGTGAATGATATTTATTATCAAGATAAAGCCAATGAGACCCAATCAAACGATGCCGACTCAAAGCTAAAATCGCCTACATACTTAACGAAAGAAGATATTTTGTTGGCTGTGGGTAAGGCGCAAGACTTACTGAAAGGCCAGCCACTACGAACCTCAATGCAAACCGCATTACTTGGGGGCGCTATGGCCCGTGTGATGGGCCTGAGCCCACGACAAATCACAGCTGTGATGACCGCTGCCTTGGTCTGCGATATGGGTTTAAGTCGCTTGGCTGCCGATATTCACCAAATTCTACCTTCAGAAATGAGCGAAAAACATATTTTCCGTCGGCATACTTTGATTGCGGCGCGTATTGTGGGAAACCCACACGAGATTCAGGCGATGTCGCCTTTACATCAATTGTTGACGAACCATCCGCAATCCACAAAGCAATGGCTACAAGAGATGGGCTTGTCCGAAGATATTGTGCAAACGGTTGAAGCACACCATGAATTGTACGATGGCACGGGCTTTCCCTTTGGCTTAAAGGCCGAAGCCATTCCTATTGAGGCCCGAATTTTGGGCTTGGTGGATGCGGTTCAAAGTGTGATGCTAGACGTAACGGGTTTAACCACACGTGATTTGGCCGTTCGAAATTTCTTAGATAACAAGGTTGTTGATAAATACGATCCGGCTGTGATCACTGCGTTTAATAGCGTGTTGGATGATCATCCAGAGTTATTGAAGCGAATTTGTACCAGTGATGTGGATGTGATGTTTGCTCATATTTTTCCGGCTACTCATGTTCGAGTAAGTGGCACCGAGTTGATGGGTGTGAACCGTGTGATGGGAAAATGGTTGGATAGCCTTGCTCCAATGTATTATCAAAACCATGCGCAGCAAACGGCGGATTACGCTCAAGCGATGGGCAAAAAAATGGATATCCCTGAAGCACAATTGGGCGAGTTATTAACGGCAGCGTACTGGCATGATCTTGGTATGCTCTCTGTGCCGGTGGGAATTTTACTGCGTCAAGGGCCACTGAACGATGACGATTGGGAATTGATTCAGCGCCATCCGTATTATGTGGAAGAAATTTTAAAAGACATGACGAGCTTTAATAACGTAAGCCAATGGTGCGCTGAGCACCAAGAACGCATGGGTGGTAAGGGCTATCCTTACGGCAAGCGTGGCTACGAAATCTCCGTGGGTGGTCGTTTGTTGGCACTTGCCGATACGATGGTTGGCCTGACTTCAGCGCGACCTTATCGTGCCTATGCCTATGATGCGATGGATGCCCTGCCTGTGATTGGCCAAGGTCGCTACCATCAATATGATCATCAGTTGTTGGGGATTTTAAAACAAGTGGTCTTGGATCAAACCATTCCAGAATCGCTGAGTAAAAAAGCAGGCCACACAGTGTTGAATGCGGGACTCAATAAATAATTTGAGTTCACGACTCTTTCTGATTAAGACAAAATAAAAGCACCGAACTGCAAAAGGTGTGTATTGATCTGCAGTTCAGGTGCAAAGGAAACGATGTAATGAATCAGTAGTGGTTGTCGTTATGCTTGTACTTGCTTGGGTTGCACGGTGGTGTTTTTAATAAACTCCTCGTACCGTGCCGCGTTAGCTGTATTCACTTGCTCTTGCAATGGCATATCCATATCAGCATAAGCCGGTGTCATTTGTGGTTGCGTTGCCTGAATGGGATGGTACTGAGCACCGTTAACGTGGGGTTGTGGGAACTGGGTACCGGCTTCGGCGCGGGTGCGTTTAATGTATTTTTGTCCGTTACGAATCACAGATTGAAACTCACCCAAGCTCTTATCTAGTGTGCCTAAAATCGTATCGGCATAATGGTCGGCACTTTCGCGTACTTGACGAGAATCTTCAATGGCTTTGGCTTTGTAAGCTTCACCTTCTTCATAAGCTTGACGACGTAAGCCCTCAAGTTCATTTAGGATTTCTTGACGCACGCGCTCGGCTTCAAGGTGTACGGCTTTTAATAATTCGGATTCGCTCAATATCATTTCGGCTTGCGCTTTGGCGTCTTGCAGAAGTTGACCCGCCCGCATTTGAGCGTCATTAATGACTTGCTCGCGTTGCATTAAAATGCGTTGTGATTCCTTGATCTCTTCAGGAAGGGTCTCGCGGATGCGGTCCATTAAAGGGACCACTTTCTCGCCATTGATCATGGTGAGTGATGTTAAAGGAACACCCATGCCACTCAGAACAAGATCTTCAAGACGATCGATTGCTTTGGTAAAGTTACTCATTACTGTCGTTTCCTTTTGTTGGGTTTGTTTGTACATCGTTATTTTGGCTGTTGTTTTGCGGTGTTGACTGGTTAAATCCAACAGCTGAGGAGAGGTAATTCATATAGCTAGGGTTATCGTTACCGAACACTTGAAAGAAGCGTTCATCCATATCGTCTTCTAAAATGCTTTGTCGCAGGTCATCCATGGCAAGGAGCATGCGTTGGTGATTTACAAAGTAATAGGGTGTAAATGGAATCGGCCAACCTCGGCGCATAATAATAGATTCCAAATGGTCCAGCATGACCAACGTTTTACGTCGTTCAATGGCTTTGGCTTGCTGAACAGAATCGATAGGCTCAGGCTGATTCTCTGGTGTGGTTTGTGTTTCTTGTTTTTTCTTTTGGATTTTTTTGTTCTTTTTAGTTTTCTTAGAGCGAAAACGGAAGCGCAGTAATGCCATTAGTTAGCCACCTCCGTTTTACTAAAACTTTTTTGAAGGAGTTTAAAGACGGGCTCCGGCACTAAATTTGATACATCACCACCGAGCTTGGCCACTTCTTTAACCATGTTTGAGGATAAGAACTGGTATTCCATGCCGGCCATCATAAAGACGGTTTCAATGTCATCGTCTAAGTTTTTGTTCATCTGATGCATGGCAAATTCATAATCAAAATCAGAAACGGCACGCAACCCACGAATAAGAACCAAGGCGTCATTCTTTTTAGCAAGATCGACGGTTAAGCCTTCAAACTGCTGGATTTCAACATTCTTCAGATGTGCTGTGCATGACTTACAAATCTCTAAGCGGGTGTCTAAGCTCATTAAGGTTTTTTTATTGGGGTTACTCACGACGGCCATTACAATTTTGTCAAACACACGGCTAGCACGGGTCACAATATCAATGTGGCCGTGGGTGATTGGATCAAAGCTGCCTGGGTAGATGGCGGTCGTCATAATGAGACGGGTAACTCCGTAAGCAAAACAAGCCTATTTTCAACTCTGACGTGCAGAACAAAAATAGAACAACAATATTTAGGTGGTTTATAACTCTCTATCCGGTGTGGTTATTGGTTTTTTATGGTTGCTAGTGGGTTTTTTGCGCTTGGGTAAGCGGGTTTTATTTCCCCAAAAATGTTGCCGTGGTGGCAAGCAACAACGAAACCATATACCAAGTTTACTATAGGAATCGGGTTCTAAACAACGGATTGGATCCGTCAATGATCAAATTGTTAATAATCTTTACCTACGACGCTTTACGGAGGGTCGATCTCGTAAAAGACAATCATTGTAATACTTAGGCGTGGATCGTGTTTTGGAAAACAGGACTAGCTGTAAGTGATCGCTGATCGGTGTTTGCGGGATTTTGGATCTCTGAAATCGATCTGTGGTTGGGGTTTGAGCCGTTTTTTGTGTGAGTCGTGTCAAAAGTATTTTGTTTGTAGTAATTTGATGAACACGGTCACCCTCATTTCGTTTTGAAAAAAGTATTCATTTGAACGTAATAGTTATACTGGTCTTTTACACTTAGCAGGAATTATTAGACTCATGCCCAAATCGTCACGATCAACCCAACGCAAGGTAACCATTGCGTGTGAAGTATGCACCGAGCGCAACTACCGCACGCATAAAAGCCTGCAAAAAAGCGATGAGCGCCTAATCATGAAAAAATACTGCCCCAAGTGCGATATGCACACCACCCACAAAGAGACAAAATAGTGAAAAACTATTGCTTTCATCATGCCTTTTGTATATAGTGCTAGCAACGATATAAGTTAGCTTATAAGTTACTTTTTTATAGTTTTTCTCAGCAGCCCCGCAAGGGCTGTTTTAAGTAGGAGACGGTTTTCTCTACAACTCAATTAGATTGATTTATATAACGGGTGAATGGGCGTCCTTAGTTCAGTTGGTAGAACGTCGGTCTCCAAAACCGAATGTCGGGGGTTCGAGTCCTCCAGGGCGCGAATTCTTTACCCTCTCCTGTTATACGAGAAACCCACCTTGCTGTTCTCAACATATTTTTTCCCAACAAAGGAACTGGATGAGTACA
Organism: uncultured Vampirovibrionales bacterium; assembly: GCA_964351765.1. GTDB lineage: Bacteria > Cyanobacteriota > Vampirovibrionia > Vampirovibrionales > Vampirovibrionaceae > CAYGPY01. The sequence continues at coordinate 1,062 of CAYGPY010000053.1, read as the reverse complement.
ATGGCCTTAATCAAAAACACTGATAAAAACAAAGCAAATAAAGCCAAGAAGCCTGCCGCTGGCAAAAAGACGCCTAAAAGCAAAGCCTCTGATGTCAGTACATCCGATGGTGGTAACCTCGGCACCTACTTTAAAGGCGTTCGTGCCGAGTGGGACAAGGTATCTTGGCCAACTAAAATCCAAATCTGGCAGCAGACTATCGTCACGATCATAATGGTTACCATTATGACGATAACCATCTTTTTGCTCGATTCCCTGTTTAGAACTGTAATTGGATTTATTACCTCGAACTAAACACCCATTTTTACCCGTAAAAAAATTTATACCAAATGGAGTTCACTACCATGATTGAATTTGAAACCGATATGCTTCTTGACGATCTTCTTGACACGGCCGATGAAGAAGGCGATGTGGCTGTTGAAGAATCGAAGGTTGAAGACGCTGAAGCTGAAGAAGAAGCCACAAGTGCTGATGACGAATCAACTGAAGAGTCCGATGATGATGAAGACGATGAGGCTTTAAGTGTTGATAGCTTAATGTCTGACGATGATGACACTTCTGAAGAAGACGATGATGAGAGTCCTAAGGCTAAGACGCTTGAAGATATGACGAGCAAGTTACCTAAAGACAACGAATCGATTGCTGTTGGTAAAACCGAAACAGGCGAAGCTGAATTAACAGCAACAGCGCCTGACCCAAGCATTAAAAAGCCTAAAAAAGGCCCTCGTAAGCGTTGGTACGTTATCAACACGTATTCTGGCCATGAGAACAAGGTTAAAATTAACCTTGAACGTCGTATTGAATCGATGGGCATGGGTGATAAGATTTTCCGCGTGGAAGTGCCATCTAAAACGGTTACCAAAATCAAAGATGGCCGTCGCACTGAGCGTGATGAGCGTGTTTTCCCAGGCTATGTGCTGGTTGAAATGTTGATGGAAGATGATTCTTGGTACGTTGTACGTCACACACCGGGTGTCACCAAGTTTGTGGGTTCACAAAAGCGTCCAATCGCTGCTAAAGATGCTGAGATTAAACGTATCCTGATGCGTACTCAGCCTGTGG
>CAYGPY010000052.1:0-12912 GCA_964351765.1 uncultured Vampirovibrionales bacterium | reverse complement strand
GTATTTAAATACACTTTCATCTTATTCAAACACCCCAAATACCATCATAAATCGTGATGTTCTAGCAAATTATGCTTTGGATTCAGGTATTGCAAGTAATGATATAGAAGCACTGACTTATGCGGATAGTGTGTTAGAACGCTATGGATTCATCTTGTTGATTGATTATTCAGATATCGAGTTTGAGAACCAATCGAGACTATTACTTGATGCCCACCGTAACCAGTTCGGTGATAACTAATACGTTGAGTTTCCTAGCATTTTGTATCTGGCACGCCTGACGGCTCAATCCACTATAAGTGTCACTTGTTTAGTCAGATTTAATGAAAAACTCTACTTCTTTTGAGATACAATGAGAATTGAGTTGAGACGTGAGCCAAAAGGGTTATAACTTTGCGTCAACCTGCTTTAGCTAATACCGGAGTATATTCACCGTGGTGCCATCACAAAACAGTTTCAAACATGATTTCCTTGCGTCGATTGTCGTCTTTTTAGTTGCTTTGCCCCTCTGCTTAGGTATCTCAATTGCAACGGGCTTTCCACCAGCGGCTGGCCTTATATCAGGCGTTATTGGTGGTATTGTTGTTGGTTATTTTGCGGGATGCCCTCTTCAGGTAACAGGTCCAGCTGCGGGTTTAATCACCATTATATGGGAGGCTGTTCAGCAGTTTGGTATTGAGTCAGTAGGCGCCATTATTTTACTAGCAGGCGTTATGCAGATTTCCATGGGTGTTCTTGGTCTTGGTCTTTGGTTTAGAGCCGTTTCACCAGCTGTTATCCAAGGCATGCTGGCAGGGATCGGGGTTATGATTTTCTCAAGCCAATTTCACGTTATGGTGGACGACACGCCTAAAAGTAGTGGCCTAGAAAACTTATTAAGCATTCCGGGTGCTATAGTTAAAGGTGTTGTGCCTACCGATGATACAGCACATCACCTTGCAGCTATTATTGGCTTGGTAACGATTACATGCATTATAGTCTGGAAATTATTGCCAAAACGTATCAAGGCTATACCAGCGCCATTGGTTGCTGTGGTTGTTGCAACGGGTGTTGCTTTCATTTTTCAACTTCCAATTAATTATGTCAAAGTTCCGTCGGACTTATCTGCATCATTGCATATGTTTGACTTGTCTAATTTATCACTATTGCTAGATAAACAAATTATCATTACGGCTATCACCGTGGCTTTTATTGCCAGTGCTGAAACCTTACTGACGGCCACAGCCGTTGATCAAATGACGAGTAAGTCAAAAACAAACTACAATAAAGAGATTATGGCTCAAGGCGTGGGTAACACGTTAGCTGGCTTTCTAGGCGTCTTGCCTGTTACAGGGGTTATTGTTCGTAGCGGTGCCAATGTTCAGGCCGGTGCTGAGACGCGTAAATCTACCATCCTTCACGGTGTTTGGATCCTTTTATTTGTAATTCTATTCCCCTTCGTTCTTGAGGTGGTCCCTGTCTCTTGTTTAGCGGCTATTTTGGTTTATACCGGCTATAAGCTGATTAATATTGAATCTGCAAAAAAACTCACCAACTTTGGTAATAGTGAGCTCTTTATTTACTTTGCGACCATTGTTGGTATTGTAACCACCAATCTATTGGAAGGGGTTATGATCGGTTTTGGGTTGTCACTTCTAAAGCAATTTTATGCAAATTCACGTCTTGATATTATTGAAGAACCTGGACCTGAGAATAAACGTATCAACATTTATCTTTACGGTACTGCTAGTTTTGTAACCTTGCCTAAGTTGGCTTCACGCCTTGAGGCTCTACCTGGGGGCAAGGACGTGTGCATCCATATTGAAGAATTACTGTCCATTGACCATGCGTGTATTGAACTACTTCAGAATTGGGAAAAACAGTACCAACTGAAAGAAGGTTCGGTTACATTGCATTGGGATAGTGTTATGAATAAATTTTCAGCACTCAGCTCAAAATCAAAAAAACATGCTAAAAACATGATGGAGTCTGCCAAGTAAGCAGAGAAATAAAAGTGCGTGAAATATGCTTTTATGAAGTACTAGCTTGTTTGGCAACACGGTTTAATACGGTGATGATATCTTTCTCTGAAAAAGGTTTTGCCACGTAATCATCCATGCCTTCGTTAAGGCAACGTTCTTTATCACCCTGAATGGCATTGGCTGTTAAAGCAATAATAGGCATTCGTTCTAACGAGGAGTGTTGCGCCTCTATTCTTCTAATTGCTTTTGTTGCTTCATAGCCATCCATAATCGGCATGTGAATATCCATTAATATCAAATCCAATTCAAGATTAGTAAAATATTCTAAGGCTTCACGCCCGTTATTGGCTAATGTTATACGATGTCCTAAGTCCTCTAGAACTGAAACGGCATACACTTGATTGATTTCGTTGTCTTCAACGAGTAAAATTTTGAGTGGTGACAAACTGTTAGGATTTCTGGAATGACTTGCTTGCTTCGCAAGTTTGGATAAATCTACTTTAGGTGTTTCAATAAAATTAAACTGGGTTGAAAAATGACGTTTAATAATGCTACTTAAATCTGAGGTGATAATGGGCTTGATGAGACAACTGTCGGCTCCGGATTCTTCATACTCAACAATGTTTTTTGGATTATCATTTGCTGTGATCATTACCACTTTAGTTTTATTTGAATAGCCGTGCTCTTTCATTATCTTCAATACTTCAAAACCATCCATATCGGGCATCATAATATCGAGTAAAATCATATCAAAGGGTTTGTTTTTTTGTTGTGCTTTGCCCATCAGGTTTAACGCTTTCAATCCACTGGTAGCCAGTTCTGGTGTAATGCCAAAATGCATAATTAAATGTTTTAGTAAATGCCGCTCAATGTCATTATCATCAACAACCAGTACACGAAAATCGCTAGATCCATTGCCCAGTAGAAAGTTTTTATGTCTCTGATTTGTTGTGTCAACAGGAACGGTGACTGCAAAGTAAAAAGTACTTCCTTGGTTGAGGACGCTTTTTACCCGTATTCTACCGCCCATCATGGTAATTAAACTTGATGAAATACTCAGGCCTAAGCCAGTACCTCCAAAGCGTCTTGTTGTTGAGCCATCAGCCTGAACAAAAGGCTGGAAAATACTATCTTGCTGTTCAGTTGTCATCCCGATACCCGTGTCTTGAACGTTGACCTGGATTGTGGCTTCGTTGTTAACGAGCTCTAAAAGTTCAATGGTTAACGTTACCGTACCAAACTCAGTGAACTTAAGTGCATTATTGAGTAGGTTCGTAATAACTTGCCTGAAACGTACAGGATCGCTAATAACTGATTCAGGTACATTGGCATCAATATGATAGTTGATTTCTATGTTCTTTCTTTGGTTTTCAGTATCGATTAAGCGCAAAATGGAAGCCACTTCGTCACGTAAGTTAAATGCGATTGCTTCAAAAGTGAGTTTTCCTGCTTCAATTTTAGAAAAGTCCAGAATGTCATTAATAACGGTAAGTAATGACTTACCGCTTTGCTTAATTAAATCAATATATTTTATTTGCTGACGTGTTAACGTTGTTTTTGATAATGCGTCGGTCATACCTAAAACACCATTCATCGGTGTTCGGATCTCGTGACTCATATTGGCTAGAAATTCAGATTTAAGCCGTGAGCCTTCTTGTGCGGCATGAGTCGCTTTTTTTTGAGCGGTAATATCACGTCCTTCAGCGATTAAAAATATAACGTTATTTTTATTGTCGTAGGCTGGCTTTATCGAAAAATCAATATCCACTAATGCATCATTATTTGTACGGTGCCTAATATCAAAACGAGAAATTTTGCCTTGAACAGCTAACTCAATGGCATTTTTTAGTTGCTGTTGAGATTCTATAGATTGTTGGTAATAGGTGTTTTCGTGAAAAGGTTTCCCAATAATATTGTTTGTCTGTGTTGAAAAAAATGTTTGAGCTGAACGGTTTGCCTCTACTATGTTTCCTGACATGTCGAGTAGCATTAAAAGTTGAAACGTTTGATCAAAAACAGCTTCAAATTTTAGCGATGATTCTACAATTTTTCGTTTGTAATTAACCCTTTCAGTAATATCTCGAAAAACAACAGTGAAAATGGCCTTCTCTTTTTTGAGTTGTATTTTAGTAATACTAAGCTCTGCAGAAAAAATGGTTTTGTTTTGCCTCTTCATACGTGCTTTTTTGGTTATAAAAGAATTTTCTTCGGCGCGATTTTTATAAATGACTCAAGATGCTCAAGATCTGTATTTTCAATTTCAGAAAAGAGTGTTTTGTAATTTTTATGGATAATAGCCTCCCTTGAATAGCCTGTTACTACTTCAAATGCGGGATTAACAGAATCTATTTCCCCGTCTTTACTTAGTGTCATGATTGGATCAATAACTGTATTGAATATAGCTTGAGCTTTCAAAAGATTTTTTTCACTTGATTCTCTGGCTTCAAGTGAACTGTTTTTTATCTTTCTAATCTTGTAATACGATAGTCCTAATAACAATATCGTGCTGATTCCAGTGAGCAAACATAAAATATAATTGCTTAACAATACATTTGCTTGAGGTGAAATCAGCCTACTTTGTTCCTCGTAAGAAAAACGACAGCCAACGATCCATAAAAAGGTCAGTAAGATGACAACAATAATGATTCTATTTTTACTTAATGAGAAAAGACGAACCACAATAACACCCTCAAAATTATGAAATAAATTGATCACTAGCCGAAAGGTAATAGGTTATTATCAATAGGGACGCCTCTATCGACGATTTTGTTTAAAAACTTCGGTTTCACACCACTATAGACCAGTTTGTTAGTAGTATGAGAATCTTTATCTTTCTTATATTGTTTAAGGTAATAAATATCCTGTAGAAAAATATCATCACCTTGTAGACCAACAACTTCAGTGATGTTCATAACACGTCGTGAGCCATCATTTAATCGGGAAATTTGAATGATAACGTCAATTGCTGAAGCAATTTGCTCTTTAATTGCTAACGGTGACAGGTCATACCCTGACATCATTACCATTGTTGATAACCGGTTAACGACATCACGAGGATTGTTGGAATGGATAGTTGTAATTGAGCCATCGTGGCCTGTATTCATGGCTTGGAGCATGTCGATTGCTTCACCGGCACGACATTCTCCTAGTATGATTCTGTCGGGTCTCATTCGGAGTGTGTTTTTAAATAAATCACGTTGTGTTACCTCACCAACGCCTTCAGCGTTTACGGGACGCGTTTCTAAGCTTATTACGTGTTGCTGCTGTAATTGAAGTTCCAAAGTGTCTTCAATGGTAATGATTCGTTCGTCTTCAGGGATAAATGATGACAGCACATTTAATAAAGACGTCTTGCCTGAGCTGGTTCCCCCTGAAATCAAAATGTTTAAACGCCCTTTCACAAGATAATCCATTAATTGAGCCGCGTCTTTGGTAATCGTTCCCAAAGTAATAAGATCATCAATGACAAAAGGGTCCTTTGAAAACTTTCGTATTGTGGCTGTTGCTCCATTTACGGCTAGTGGCGGAATGATACAATTGAAACGTGAGCCATCTTTTAATCTTGCATCACAATAGGGTTGAGATTCATCAACACGTCTGCCAACACCGGTTACGATCTTATCGATGATTTGCATCAAGTGTTTATGATCGCGAAAGTGAGCCTCTATTTCAACTAGGTTACCGTGGCGTTCAATATAGAGTTGCTTGTGTCCATTAATCATGATTTCTGTAATACTAGGGTCGTTTAGCAAGGGTTCTAATGGGCCAAGCCCAAGCATTTCATTGTATATTTCATCAACAATTAATTTTCGATCAGAAGCAGGAATGAGAGTTTTTTCTTCAAGTAATAGATCTTGTATTACTTCAATAAGTTGCTGTTTTGCTGATTTGGATTCCTTTAATAAAAACTGTTTTGAATCAAGCGACTCAATAACTCGGTGATGAATCACCACTTTTAAATCGGTGTAATCATTTTTGGAATATTGTCTGACATCTGATTCTGACGGAGTTAAACCTTCATTAAGACCCAGCATTGTGTATTTTGAACGTGTATCTTTTTCCACTATTGATGAACATGCATCAATAACATTATTTTCATCACTACTTTTCCATCGTGATTGTTCTTTGTGTTTTATTTTCAACATTCTTCTTATCTTGCTTCCATTATTCTTGAGTACTTTACAGGCCAGTGGTCGAATACAAATCAGTATCGGATGTACTTTTGCTAAGTTCGATTAAATAGGTGGAAAAGGCCTCAATTTCTTTCACTAGTTCTGCTTTTTCGTTAGATTGTCTTAAGAAACTCCCTAAGGATAGTGACTCAGTACAGAGTTCCCAGTCATTACTGAATTCTGTAAGTACGGGTGCTAGTAATTGCTTCTTAAGATCTCGTTGAGACACACCATAGGTTGCTTTCGAATCATTTCGATTTATGAGTAGTTTTAACTTGTTTAGAGGCAACGATGACTTGTAAAGTTCGATATATTGATTTGTTCTGCAAATGCTATTTAGTTCTAGTGATGTAATAAAAAAACTGTGATCTGTAAGGTGTTGAATATCTTGATGGATTGTATCGATGTCGTGAGAAGGTAGATCAATAATGATATGAGAATAAAGATCTTTTAGTAGTTCTATGATATGAACAGATTGCTCTGAACGAAGAAAGGGTTCCTCATTTAAAACTGAATCACAACAACTTAATGTATGTAGGTATTTAGAGTGTTTGTGAATCATTTGTTTTAACGTGTTACTATCAATTTCTTCTGTGGCAAAGCTAGCAATACCTCCTAAACAGTGTGTGGTGGACTTATTATTTAAATGCACAATGGCATTGTTGTAGTACTGATCCATATCTATCCATAGAATAGGTTTCTTTAGTTTTTCTCCTAGTTCATAGGCTGTATTTAAGGAAAGCGTTGTTGTACCAGTATGACCTGAGGCACTAAAAAAACTAAATACTTGTGTGATATATTTTCTTTCTTGGTTTGTCAATATTTCATTCTCCATTTATCCCGACCTCACAATGTCATGTTCAATTAGCCCTTTTTTGTAAGCTTCAGATACGGCTTGATTTAGATTTTTTGAAGAAAGTTTTTTCATGGCACTTAAGGTCATTTCATTAATGAGATCAGTACTAAGGTGAAAGATATCAGCAATCTGTTCACAGCTTTTACGCTGAGAAAGCAAGTGGAGAATATCGATTTCTCTTTCTGTGAAATTAATGCGTGATGCAAGAGAGTCATCTAAATTATCTGAGAGTTCTTCACTAGATAATTCAGTGTGCTTCACCTCAATATTATTATCGTTAATCATAGTGTGAACTACGAACCTAGCAATATCTGGATCAAGCCACATGCTACCTTTGTATACAATGTCAATGATATGGATTAGCGCATTTACATCAACATCTTTAACACAATACCCGTCGGCTCCGGCTGACAATGCGGCATAGGTTTCGGGCCCTGTTTTATGTGATGTGAGCATAATGACTTTGCATTGAGGATAGCTGGTTTTTATTTTTTGAGTTGCTGTAATGCCGTCCATAACAGGCATAGAAATATCCATTAATATCACATCAATGTTTTGGTGTTCTGACAGAAGGTAATCGACGGCTTTTTCTCCGTTATCGGCTTCAGCAAAGACGTCTACTAAAGGCGTGTCTTTTAATGCAATTTTAAGGCCTAATCGTGTTAGGCTATGATCTTCTACAATTAATAGTCGAATAGGTTTAAGGGGCTCTGAAGGGGTCATAAAAACTTTCTTTTTAATTTAATAGGTTTTTAAATTACTAAATCTTGAACATTAATCTTATTAATATCTTTATTTTCAATACTAAGTTTTGAAAGTAATTGTGCTATTTTTTCGTTGGCATCGTCTTCATTCATATGAAATGTTTCTGCAATTTCCTTAGAAGATCTACCCATTACTAAGAATCGAAACATATTTAATTCGTGTTCACTCATTTTCTGTAATACGTGTTCCGTGTTTTGGACTTTGTTTAAGGAAATGTTCTTACTAGCGTTGTTTGATGCACTTTGCTCAAGAATAACGAGCCTTGCAATATCTGGGTCAAGGTACACGCCACCTTCAGAAATGATTTCAATAACTTTGATTAGATTTCTTGTTTTCATTTTCTTTAGGCAATACCCATCAGCTCCAGCCATCAATGCTTTTTTAACATTATCGATATTCTGTAATGATGTCAACATGATTATTTTAATATTTTCTGCCGCTGATTTTATGATTTTTGTCGCCTCGATACCATCTTTAACAGGCATTCCGATATCCATTAAAACAACATCGGGGTGTTGTGATAAACACAGATCAACGGCTGAATTTCCATTTTCAACATCGCCAATCATATCAAATGAGGTGGTTTGTTTTAATGCTAGTTTTAAACTTCTTCTACTTAACGTATGGTCATCTGCGATAACAATCCGTATTGACTTAGCCGGCGTGCTCATACAGATGACCTCTTACTTCTGCTTGATCATTCTTTTTGTTTAAGGGGAGCAGTATAATAAAGGTAGTTCCTTTATTTACAATGCTTTCCACATTTATTTCTCCCTTACACAATTCAACAATTGTTTTGCAGATGAATAAGCCAAGACCGGTACCAATCTTTTTACGGATTTTTGGTCCTGAGTAATAACGCTCGAAAATGTGAGGTAACCGATCTTCAGATATGCCTTGCCCGTTATCTGATACTTTTATTTCAAGATGGCTGTCATTGTGACATGCCTCAATTTCAATCGATGATTCTTCAGGAATGTTTGCCACGGCATTGCCGACAAGGTTATCGATAACTCGGCGAAGCTGTACGGCATCTGTTACATAATGAGGGAGTTGTTTATCCGCCTTGTTTATTAAATTTATTTTTCGAGCCTCGGCTAATGTATTTATACCTTGAAACGAATCTTCGATAAGCTTGTAAATATCAATAGGCTCTTCATGAAGAAGGATGCATCCTTCTTCGTACTGATAGGTTTCTAACATGATATTGACCATGGCTAGTAAATCATTATTGCTTTGTACCATGGTCTCAACAATATCAACCATGTCTGAATTCAAGCCTGTTTTAAAAGTATTGAATAAGCTTAACGCTCTTTTTTCAGCTAATAAAGGTGTACGCAGATCGTGTGTTAATGAATTCACAAAATCCTTACGTAACTCTTCACTCTTTTGGAGTTTTTCGTAAGCACGACGTAATGTTTCCTCTAAATTTAGAACGCGAATTCCTGCTTTGATTCGCATTTCAAGTTCACAAGGATCAAACGGCTTTACGATATAATCATCTGCTTCGGCACGCATGCCCTCAATAACATCACCAAGGGTATTTTTCCCTGTTAATAAAATTAAATAAATGTAAGGAATATCTTGATCTAATGCGCGCTCCCTTATTTTTTTACATACATCAATGCCTTGTAATCCTGGCATTGCCCAATCTAAAATAGCGAGTCGTGGCGCATTTTTACAACTTAATTGCTCCCAGGCATCATCACCGTTATCGGTTACCGTAACGTCATACCCCATTATTTCTAATGAATGCTTTAAAACTTCACAGGAAACACGTTCATCTTCAGCAATTAATATTTTTGTCATTCTGAAACCTCGGAGTCAATAAAAACATGTAAATCAGATTCAAATGCAATTAACAAGGCTTCAAGGTCTTGGTATTCTTCAATGGCTTTCTCAAGTGCATTTTGACGTCCCAGAAACTCTAGGTTTAAGGCTGTTTTGTAGGCATCACCTTGAGATAACTGTGCAATAGAACCCTTAATTTTATGTGCTGATTGTTGAACATTCTCAGCATCGGTATTCAAAACTGCAGCCTTAAGTTCGTCAAGTTGTTCTGGGTAGGATGTTAAAAAAATATCAGCAATCTTACAGAAAAGTGCCCGGCGACCTTGGTAACGAGTACTTAAGCTGAGTTGTAACTCTTCTAGAGACGATAGGTTGAGCACAATTGATTGCTTCATAATATCAAAACTTCCTATGCATACGTATTTTAGTAAAAACCCTTAGTTAATGATCTTAGAAATCGGTAAACCTTCCTTTTATATAGTATTTGACAGGTACTACTACCAAAATGGAACAAATGGCCTTTTTTTATAGTTCGTCTGATTAACTGATTTTTTGAGCTTTTTTTAATCGAATTGGAACGTTGAATTAAGACTGTACTAATGAACTATTTAGTTCAGCTTTCAAGCTCCGATACGTTTAAGTACAACAAGATCAGAAAATCTAAAGAGCGAGGTATCAATAATGACAATGCAAATGATGAAACGTCCAATTCGATTACTTATTGCCGAAGATCATGATTTAACACGACTGAGTTTAAAAAAAGAATTAAATCGTTTGGATGGATTGGATGTGATTGGAACAGGCTGTAATGGGGCCGAAGCAGTTCGGTTGAGTGACTCGACGTATCCCGATGTTATTTTGATGGATATTATGATGCCCGTAATGGATGGTATTGCAGCCTCTTATAGTGTTAAAAGCAAGCAACCTGAAACCAAGATCGTGATGTTGACCTCGCGCGCTGACTTATTACTGGATTCAATGGAGATAGGAATTGATGCCTACTGCTTGAAAACAATGTCAGTTAGGCATATTTATCAAGTGATTCAAACCGTGCACGATAAAGTGATGTGGTTAGAGTATAAGGCTTGATTAACTTTTAATATTTTGACGAAGCAGCTGTTTAGCTTACTCTTTTCGCTTAATAGAAGCAACGGTCAGTAGTTTTCGTTGTTTAAATCCCAATTTTTTATATACCTCAATAGCGTGGCTATTCCGCTCCCACGTGTGTAAGAAAGGGGTCTCATTCCGACTTAGAATGCTTTTTGCAGTGAGTGTGAGCAGTTGTTTTGCATATCCCTTACCTTGTGAATCAGGGTGAGTACAGACCGTACTTATTTCCGTATAGCCTGTCATATGAAGACGGTGCCCTGCCATTGCTTGGAGTCGGCCATCGGTTTTGATGCCAATATAACCACTATAATCAATTGTACGGTCACGAAATGGACCTGGCTGAGTGAGCTTGGTGAGTGCTATCATTTCATCAATATCTTTATCATCGAGCACCGTTACATTGTCTGTTCGAACCTCATTTAGTGGCTTTTCAAGCACCATTTGGGTTAAGCCTTCATTGACGATAACCTCCCAGTTATCAGGTGCGTTTAAGGGCTCATCTAAAAATAAAATGATTGGTTCACCCTTCTCAACGAGTGTGCCTAAGCTCGCGTAGGCTTCTATTGTTTGCTCTGACAGTCCAGATAAGGGTCCAACAGAATAGGGGAAGCGTCTTGCCAGCTTGTCATCCGAAATTAAAGACATTGAGTGCTGTTCAGTGGATAGGGCATTCCATATTGGATTGTCGAGAATATGTGAGGTCATAGAGATATTATAGATCCATGGGGCTTGAACCTACAATGAGGATTGGCATTGAGCATTATAGGGCTTATACCATCGTGCCGGGAAATTCTTTTGAATCGGTCAGTTTGTAGGTCATGTATTGTTTAAGAGCGGGAATAACCCAGCCTAAGCAGATCGTGCAAATAACATTGGAGACGATAAAGGTGCCAACACGTGATTTGAATGATTTTTTCAATAGCGATTCAAGCCCTGTGTGTGTATTTTTAGAGACTGCTTTTAAGTTTTTTAAATCACCTAAAAATGACTGAATACTTGCTGTATCAATTTTCTTAGTAATATCTAGAGTTTTGTTTTTCATGGGTACCCATCCATGTTGCTGACTAAATTTTAAGATCTGCTTGAATTCTTCATTAGCCGTACTTGAATCAAGCAGTGTGTTTCTAACTTGCTGAACGAGCTTCTCTTCAGATAACCCTTCTACGTGTGACAGATAACCTTTGCTTAATTTTGTGATGGCTTGTATCGATTCTTTATCGGATAGGTTTTTTAATGTTTTAAAGGGCAGATTACTGGCCGTGTTTTTACTTTTATCTATCCATTTGCTCAGTGCATTCTGAATGTGGTCGGCTGCATAATACAAGAAGAAAACAATACCTGCCTCTTGAAAGAGAACCTCGAACCGCTCATATTTGTTTCTGGCCTTGTAAGTTCTTCCGCCTGATATGGTGGCATCCACAAGAAGCGTATTGAGCCTGTTATTTTCAACCACGGTGGAGAGCTTATTGACCCAGTTGTTACCGAATTGAATATTTTTTAAACTGGGTTTGGGTGAGGTTGTTTGAAATGGTGAAAAAGTAGGTGCTCGTTTTACAGGTGTGCTTAAGTGCTCGTACAAGTGTTTCTCTTTTTCAAAACGTTCTTTTTGTAAGCGTTTTTTTGTTAGAGCTTGGTTTAAAGTTGGGATGCCAAAGCTGATGAGTGCAATGGGTATACCTGTAGCGATAAGAAATTTTGTCATCCCCATGAGTTTATAGGTTTTTTGTAATTTTGGATTACTTGCCAATTTTAATAAATGTGTATCGTTGGGAGCAAATGTTTTTACAAGTTCAGGTGTTAACTTTTGAGGACCTTTATTGAGTAATGTTAAATCAAAGTTGGGGTATTTCATTGATGAAAATTTTTTAGCTAGTGGATTAAACACATGTTGCTTGATAAATTTGATGCCAAATCCCCAGATAAGGGTGGTGAGGTTTTCTTCTAATAGTCTTTCTTTGCCATCGTTGGCGTCTCGTTTGTAAGCCTGTGAAATACGCCCAGCGTTATCCACCATATCTCTGGCCACAATGGCTGCCATAGAACTGGTATCTTCCATTTTTAATAGAAAATTGAGTGGTTGTGATGACGAGATTGTCACGGGATAGGTCCTTTAAAGAATGTACACTGCTGGGCTTTGGCTTTATTTTTATTTTGCGTAATAAAAAACGCCGGCATCCAAATGGCTTGGATATCGGCGTTTAAATAAACTTGAATCAAAAATAGAGGCTAGATCGTAATCATTGTCCATTTATGACGT
>CAYGPY010000051.1:0-12945 GCA_964351765.1 uncultured Vampirovibrionales bacterium | reverse complement strand
GATAATCACCGAGATGCCTTTCAGGCCGTGTTTGATAATCTGCTAAGTCGTACCGACTTTGTGGGCGGTAAAGCCGTCAGTGAGTTTGAAGCCGAGTTCGCCAAGTTCTGTAACGCTAAATATGCCGTGGGCGTGGGTAACGGCACCGATGCGCTGTATCTTATTTTTATGGCCTTGGGCCTCAAGCCCGGTGATGAAGTCATCACCACAGCAATGAGCTTTATCGCCACAGCCGAAATCTTTAAGCCTCTGGGCCTCAAGCCCGTGTTTGTGGATATCTGCCCAAAAACTTACAACATCGATCCGGCTAAAGTTCGCGAGGCCATCACCCCAAACACCAAGGCCATTCTGCCGGTTCACTTGTATGGTCAACCCGCTGATATGGAAGCCTTACAAGCTATCACTAAAGAGCATAATTTAATTCTGATTGAAGACTCTGCTCAAGCACACGGTTCTGAAATGAAGGGTAAACGTGCCGGTAGCATGGGCTTTGCCGCCGCGTTCAGTTTTTATCCGGGTAAAAACCTCGGTGCTTTTGGTGACGGCGGTGCCGTAACCACTAATGATGAAGCCTTTGCTGAGCGCGTGCGCATGCTGGCTAATCACGGACGTCTTACCAAGTACGAGCACTCCAATGAAGGTGTAAACAGCCGTTTGGATACGTTTCAAGCGGGTATCTTGAGTGTGAAACTAAAATTGATGGACGAGTGGAACGCCAAGCGTCGCCATTGGGCTTCTCGCTATAATGAGCTTCTGGCTGATGTGTCTGAAATCACATTGCCAACCGTTGCTGAAAATGCCGAGCCGGTGTTTCATCTGTATGTGATTCAGACTGATAAGCGCGATGCGTTGCTAGCGCACCTGCATAAAGAAGGCGTGTTTGCAGGGATTCATTATCCGATTCCGTTGCACTTGCAACCGGCCTTTAAACATCTTGGCTATGCCGAAGGCACCTTCCCTCACTCAGAACAATTGGGTAAACAATGCTTGTCGTTGCCTCTGTTTCCTGAGCTGACTGAAGATGAAGTGCAGGTTGTGGCTAAAGCCGTGAAATCCTTCTTTAGCTAAATCTTTCATTATTATAAGTATTAAAAAAAGCCCCGTTTATATAATGGGGCTTTTTGTTTAAGACCTGTGTATGTTAGTTTTTTTTGCTAGATTGAAGTCAAAAACGTATCTGTTTTTAACACATCATCCAGCTTGGCTTCGATTTTTTGAATTTCATGAGGTGGCATACACTCTGATAAGGTGGGGAAGAGTTCTTTTTCTTCGTCCTTGTGATGATGCTCCATTGAATCCAAAAGACATTCTAGGCATTCTTTCTTTTCGTCATGGGACATCTCCTTACTGGAAAGCAATTTAATAATAAAGTCTTTGCCTTCACCGTGCTCTTGATAGGAGTCTTCAATCATGTCGATTTCTTGCTTGTTGGTGAGATATGATTTTACTTCAGGAAATAAGATTTCTTCTTCGGCTTTCATATGAACCTGAAGATGTGTCATTGCTTTTTCAATACTGCTGTCGTGAAGAGCATCCTTGTGAATAAGTTCGGTGAGCTCGGCTTCAATTTTTCTGTGTTCGAGTTTTAAATTTTCAAATGCCATGGGGATGGATTCCTTTCATTTTAATTCTATTTTTATTTTTTGAAGTAATATTTATAGAAGTGCTTTCTAAACCTTACTATTATTAAATCCTACTTAGCCTATACATTCTATTCACTGACCGGCTCTTTCTTTTAACCTTTAGCAATAAAAAAGTAGATAGTTGCGCACCCCAGTTTTAGCCACGTGGTCATCGAGATGACAGCCTCATGTTTGCAACAATAAGGGTATTGAGAAATTTAAATTCTATGAAAGGCACATTAACCATGACTGTTGAAACACCTGATAAACAAAAAAATATACATCAACCTGACGCTAAACCTGTAACGAGCCCAAATAAAAAGTCATCGGTTTTCGGCATGTCATCGAAAATAGCGACGGTTGTGCTTTCATTGCTGTTAATCAGTTCGTTGCTCTTAGGTTTTTATGTTTATAATCAACGCCGCATTATTAAATCAATGGAATCCAATGCAGAACTCGCAACCAATTATTTCTTATCTGCTTCGGAAGCCGAACAGCAAACGAAAACCAGTCAAAAGGTAGATTTGTTCTTACGTAATGTTCGTTTTCACTGGTCACCCAAGGTGTATGTTGATGCCAACACGTTGAATGCAAGTGCTGTGCCAACCAAAGGTGATGTGGTTAATTTTGATAATCCGTATTCGTTTTTAGTGAATGTGGGTGAGTCGGATATCACAATTTTGCCTGAAGTGCTTGAAGGCATGTTTAACGAGAGTGTCTTTAACTATCCTACGTCTAAGATGCGTGACCTAAACGTTGAGATTGTTAAAATCGAAAAGAAGCATAAAATAAAACTAGGTGGTAGTTTAAGCTACTTGCTGTGGATTCCGTTTGAGATGATTGTGAATTTGGATATTGATAAGACAACCAACACACTCGTGATGACCGTGGATGATTTGGATGTGTTTGGTGTTGTTCCTGCAACGGGGTTGATTAAAATTAAGCCCTTTAATTTGGAAAAGTTATTAACACTGCCTAAAAATAATCATTTAAATGTAGTTGACAATAAAATTATGATTAAACCCTTTGGTTTATTTCCAGCACCACGTATTAATGGTCAGTTTGAAAAGCTGGAAGTGAATTCCTCTCACGTGGTGTTGGGTTTTGCCTCACCAAAAGAGGTTGATGAGAGCTTTGGTAACGAACAAACTCAGAATGCCATTCTCCTTAAAGGAGGCACCAGTCAATTTGGTCGCCTGCAAATGGCCAATACGGATATTAAAGTGATGGATAAAGATACCTCTGATACCTTTGTGTTTAATCTTGATAAATACTATGGTTTGCTGAGTAGCAGTGATATCAAGATGAATACAGATGACTCGATTGATATAACGATGGGTGACTGGCAATAAGTGAATTGCTCGCTCCCGTCCCAAGAGCTTGATCCCTGTTAGAATAAGGTAGTTATTCTTGAGAACAGGCGATACGGGTTTGAGTACATCAGAGCAACAACCACAATTAAACACAGAGCAACAGAAGCAAAAAATAGTTGCTAATGGCTGGTTTTATGTGCTTTTGCTTGTGGCTGTTTTTCCTGCCTATTCCATCACTGATAATGTGATGAGCTGGGATACTTTAAATGTATTAGCTCAGGCGAAGCTGCCCTTTTTTGATATTGCGACTGTGGTCTTTAATCGGGATTTTCATCCACCTGGGGTGCATTGGGTTTTGCACGTATGGATGCAATTCTTTGGTGAATCTGATGCATCGATGAAAAGCTTCTCGTGTTTCTTTGTCATTCTTTCTATATTAGGAATATGGCGTCTTGCCGTTGATGTATTTCAATCAAAACGCATTGCCTATATAACAACCCTTATTTTTATGGCATCCCCCTATGTGATTGCAACTGAAATTATTGCAACCTACATGTTCCATATGGCTTTTTGCTTGTGGTCGTGGGTGTTTTTTCTACGATTGATAAAACTACCCTGCACGCTTGGTGTGATTGATATTGTTAAAACATCACGTTTTATACTGTACGTGCTGTGTACGTTGTTGGCACTGCATAGTTTTGCCGGTGGTGGCTTTTACATTCTTTTTCAGGGGCTTTATTATGCGTTTTTTGTGGCACCAAAGAAGAACAAGACCCATAACATCACGTTTTTTGTAACTGGCTTTTTAGTTGTGTGTACTATTATCCCGTTTGTTATCAATACGATGCAGCCTTGGCATGTGGCACATACCGAGAAAAATGCAGAAAACCACCCAGAAGCGGATTGGATTGCTTTATTTTCGTTACCTGCACACTTAATGTTTCTGCGTTTTGATATTGTTTACTTTCCTTATATGCCTGCCGAACGGATTGTGATGCCTTATGTTTGGGGTGCGCTAAGTTTAATTTTGGTCGCATTGGGGTGGTTGCTAAAAGCCTATAAAAAACAATTTATCTTGATTTGTTTTATAGCGGTATTACCTGTTTTGGGTGAATTTGGATTAACGCGCTATGGTAATTTACCTGTGTTTCACTACCGAACATTAATGTATGTATTGCCGGTTATAGCACTTGTTTTAGCACTGCTTTGCCATGACCTGTGGAGCAACAAGAGTAAATTTATAAAGATGCTGGGAGGCGTTTTATTTTTAACTGTGGTGGGTGTCGCGGCATTGAATCCTCACAGCGTGTTTAAAGATCGTGCAAACTTAGGTTTCAAAGAATCACATGCCTTTTATGTTTTCCATACTCGCGAGTTCTATCAAGAAGGGGATGGCATTGTTTATTACCCTGGAATGGGTCATCTTGGGTTTATTCGGTATTTTGAACCTGAACGGTTTGGGTTGACTGAGAATGAAAAAAACGTTGATCCAACGAAGGACAACGTGTTTCATATGGTGCAAGCCGTTGATGATAAATATTTTTTGGTGAGTGGTAAGGATGTCTTGAAGCGTCCTGAAGTGATTGCGATGTACAAAAAATTTGAATCAGAACACCCACGTATTTTGGTGATTGGCTTTGAACCTGAATTTTTAGATATGTTTGATTGTCTCCAGCAAATCTATGTACTAAATAATGATGGCCGTTTCACGCGGTTTCCATGTTTGAACCGCTGATCAGGACGTTTTCTTGGTATCGGACGAGTCTCATTCATTAAGGCGAGTTTAATTAAAGTTTGCCCTGGCTTTGCCGAACTTATAGATAGCGACTCCTGTGAATGTTGAAGAATCTTTGCAAGAGAAGGCTTTTGCACGAATGAGTATAGATGATCTTGTTGGCTACTATTAAACGTAGTCAAGAGATGTCATTGACCACCGATATTAAGGAAGGTACCCTTGTTCTTTTCAAGGTTTAACAACTCAAAAATAAAGCAGTGTATCAATCAATCGATGCTATTGTTAAGTCGTGCTGGCCTGCGCTTGATGGGTTTATCGGTTATTGCCTTGATGTCAGTGATGATGTTGAATATGCCTACGTCCCATTATTTGCAAACGTCGTATGCTGCTAATTTAGCGCCATCTGTGCAAACTACTGCTAGTAACTCGACGCGTTCAAAGCACGTAACACGACAGCGTATTGTAAAAGTGGCTGTTGTTTCTCAAGGTGACACTGCCGAAACAAAAAGTCAGTGGGAACCCATGGCACGGTATTTGAGTAATACCATCTCAGGATATTCGTTTCAAATTTTACCCGTACAGCCTGAAGGCGTGGGTGCATTGATGAAGCAAAGCCTAATCGATTTTTATATTCTTGACCCCCTCACTTATACTCAAATGCATAATGATTATGGCGTGGTGGCTTTAACCACGCGTAAGCGGACTGGTTTATATGGTGAACAAGGCTACCCATTTCAAGCAGCTGTGTTTGTTGTTAAAAAAGATGCCCGGATCAATGATGTGAAAGATATGAAGAATAAACATATCGCTGCCACGTCAGAACAAGATTATTCTAGCTGGTTACTGGCTTGGGATCGGTTGATGGAGGAAGGGGTTGACCCGCTTAAAAACCGAAAAGACATCACCTTCTATAATACGAATTACTCACAAATGATGACGTCATTAATTCAAGGCAGCACGGATGTGGCAATTTTGCCCGCTCCTGTTTTTTCATCGATGGTGCGCAACGAAGAGATTGCGATGAGTCAGGTTCGTATTGTAGGTAACCGCGTTCAATTAAATTATCCCTATCCGGTTAGCACAGAACTTTATCCCGACTGGGCCTTTGCGGTATCGCAATTTGCGTCGGATGATCTAACTAAAAAAATTAACCTTGCCTTGTTGGATATGACACCTTCAGAGGCGGGTGTGAGTTCAACGCAGTTATATGGTTGGGCGTCACCTCAAAGCTATCGTAATGTCGAAGCGCTTCAACAGAATCAAGCTCTGTATGAGTCATCAAAAAAGAATGCTCTAGTGAAATGGTTCTTGAACGAAGTTGTTCGGAATTCGAGTATTGCTTGGGTATTGCTGGGTTCTAGTTTATTGGGCATGTTGTACATTATGAGACAGCAGACCTTAGTGAAGAACGAATTGGCTGAGCAGCTCAAGCAACATGATTTACTAGGTAAGCGTTTAGAATATCAAGCGCTTTACGATACGCTTACGCAACTTCCGAATCGTCGTCTTTTTTCAGATCGACTGTTTCAGGCAATTAAGCTTGCGAGCCGTGAACGAAAAGTCTTTGGCATTATGATGATCGATCTCGATCGGTTTAAAGAAATTAACGACACGATGGGTCACCATGCGGGTGATGAATTATTACAACAAGTGTCCCAGCGCTTTAAGTCGGCCTTACGTGATTCGGATACCTTGGCTCGTTTGGGAGGCGATGAATTTTCGGTTATCTTCCACGGTGTTGATTCTCAAAAATCAGTCCAGATTGTTGCCAATCGTTTATTAGAAAGCCTAGAAGAGCCTATTGTTATTGATGGTGTTCCGATTACGGCTGGTGGTAGCTTGGGGATTTCGTTATTCCCTGTTCATGGTCAAGATCCTGAGATTCTGCTTCGACGTGCTGATATTGCGATGTACCGAGCTAAGGAAAAACGCGGCACCTTTGCCATTTTTGATAGTGAAGCAGATCGTAAAGGTCGCGATCATATTTTATTGCAAAACGATTTACGCAACACCTTAAAAGAAGAAGCCTTGGATGTGCATTTTCAGCCTAAGATCAATTGCATAACCAAAAAGGTAGAAGGTGCTGAGGCACTGGCACGTTGGTTTCACCCTGTGCGTGGTTTAATCTCACCGGGTTTGTTTATACCTATTGCTGAAGACTCAGGCCTTATCAAGAGCCTGACGATGGTTGTACTGAAAAAATCCATTCATCAAGCTAGCCTATGGTATCAAGCGGGTATGGCGTTAAATATTTCGGTGAATGTGACCGCTGAGAATATTGAAGATCCTAAATTTGCGCAAGAAGTATGGTATCTGCTCAAGCGCTTCCGCTTACCACCTCGTTTGCTGGAGTTAGAAATTACCGAAGACGCCATTATTAACAACCTTCAACGTGCTAATAAAACCACCGATCAGCTTACTCAAATGGGTGTAACGCTTTCTATTGATGACTTTGGTACGGGTAATTCTTCGATTTCGTATCTTAAAAAATTGCCAATTAGCACGCTTAAAATTGATTTCTCTTTCGTTAAAGAGATGCTGCGCAGTAAGGATGATGCGGCCATTGTAAAATCGACCATTGCTCTGGGTAAAAACATGGGCTTATCGGTTATTGCTGAAGGTATTGAAGATTTAGAAACCTTAGAGGTGCTGACTAAATTGGGTTGCGATATGGGCCAAGGCTTCTATATGTGTAAGCCTATTCCTGGTGCCGAATTCGATCAATGGCTTAGAACCTCGGAATGGGGTATTCCATCGGTCGACGGTAACGTAATACACAATGCACCGCAACCTAATGAGCCGCAATCAACACAACTACCATCCCAACCTCAAGCTTTGCCACCTGCTCAGCCGACTGCGCAACCCCCAATTCAACCTCCAATTCAGCCTGAGGAGCAGCAATTGCCACCGCAGTATACAAATATACAACCGGCAGAACAACATTCACCGCCGACACAATTGCCAACCCAGCCCGTTGATGGCTTGACGGGTGAGGCAAGTTTGCCAGTTACGCCAAAGCCATTGTCGACCCATCAACCCTCTATCGATGATGATGATTTCCCAGATTATATTCCCGATAGCCAACAAGGCTAACAAGAATCACCGCGAAAAAACACAATAGCAATAAATATGGAGATGATCCCCTTAGATCTAGTGATAGTAGTAAAGGATAGAAATTGAAATAAATAAAATACATCGTATAGAGGAGTTTAGTCTCCTGATTATCCACTGTGCAATGGAAGTCAGGATGAGCCTTTCTCCTATATAGTGATAGGTAGGAGCACCAGTAGTGTGTCCTGTCGTTATTGTTTCACCAAATAACACATAATTAGTGGCCTTTTTAGCCCGCTGGAACGACAGCCAAGCATATTACACAGTTATGGAAGTATAGGAAGTTAATACACACGATAAATCAAATGTTAAGACCCTGATGAATCGAATGTATTGTGAATGAAGGTATATGGCCGAACGCCCAGACAGAAATTTAGACGTATTTGACGCCGATAGTTACTATGACTCTATTGAAGGAGTGGTAGGAGCAAATGGTGCTGTGCCGTCAGAGGATCTGGCGGCTAACTTACTTGGTGTGCCTGCGGAAAAGAAAAAGCCTGAAGGTGATAACGAAGCCTCTGTGAGTGATCCGAGTGACATTCCGGCAGAGATCGCAGGGCTATTTAATTCTAATCCTACCATTGGTGATCATCCTGAAATTCAGGAAGCAGATGCATCCTATGAAGAGGCATTGTTGGCTAATTTTAAAAAGGCCTTTTCTCAAGGTATTCTCCATCTTGAAAAAGCGTATAAGATTTATTTGCACAACAAGCACTACTTGGGTGCGGTGAAGTGTCTGATTGAATTGGCGTGGTTGAAGTACAGCCATGACAACACGGATGAAGGTATTCCAAAGGCCAACCGATTGTTGTCTGAAGCGACTAAGATGATTAATGCTCATATTTACGAGCACGGGATGAACGAAGTGCGAGCTCGCATGCTCCACTATCAAGGTTTGATGCGCTACAACGAAAAGAAATATGGCGAAGCCTTAAAGTTATTTATGCAGGCTAAAACATTTTGTTCGCCTAATAGTTTAGATGCAGCCAAATTGATGGATAGCTTGGCCGTTCATTATGAGCGTACCAATGATTTTCATCGTGCCACCCAGTGTGGTTTAGCTGCCTTAGAACTGAAAAAAGAAATTGGTATTCTCTATGAAGAAACCATTAGCCAACAGATTCTGGGCCGTATTTATATTCTTCGTGAAGAATTTGATCGTGCTAGTGAATGCTTAAATAATGCGTTGGTCAATTCAGATGCCTTGAACGATCAAAAGCGAATCGCCCGTCTTAAAAATGATTTGGTGCGGTTGCATATCTATTGTGGCGAGACTAACAAAGCATTAATTTTGATTGAGGATGTGATTGCAGATTGTACGCGTGACAGTCTACGGATTCCTCTGGCGATGGCTTATTTCTATAAGGCTTATATTTTATTCTCTACGAGTGACACTGAAGGTGCACTGACTATTCTTGAGTCGGAAGTGCTGGCTGTCTTTAAAAAGTTTTCTTACCGCAAAGGTTACGCAATGGCTTTGCGTTTGTTTGGTAGCATCAAGCACACCTATGGTGACCACACCACAGCCATTGAGTGTATGAGTGAAGTAATTGCCATCTTTAAAGAAGATGCGCATGTTGATGAATTAGCAAAAACCTACTTTGAATTGGGTAAGGTGTATGTTGATTTGAACGAAGAAAAACTTGCGTTAGCCAGTCATCTTGAAGCGTTAAAAATTGCTGAAATGAATGACCTTGGTTTTATTATTACCTACATTGAAGATGAAATTTTTCGTTTAGACGAAAATAAGTGGCAGGAAATTGTTGATACCCGTGACCGTCACGAGCGAGTGTTTGATAAAGCACCATCGATTGAAGATGCCTTAGCCAACCTTACTCAAGATGAATCGGGCAACACGGAAAACAAAAAACCCTCCCGTTCCTTACTCTCTTTGTTGCGCGTTGCTCAAGCAATGACGGCTGAACGTGACTTGGATAAGTTGCTTAAAATTATTCGTTCAGAAACCGAGCAGGCCTTATCGGCCGATCGTTGTACGGTATTTATTTACGATAAAGATACCAATGAATTGTGGTCTCGTGTGGCTAGTGGCTTGGGTACGTCTGAAGAAATTCGTTTCCCTGCGCATCTTGGTTTAGCGGGTTATGTGACCAAAACGGGTGAAGTATTAAACATTACCGATGCCTATTGCGATCCACGTTTCAATCAAGAGATTGATCGTAAGACGGGTTATAAAACTGATACGATTTTATGTATGCCCATGCGTAACCGTCGTATGGAAATTATTGGTGTCTTCCAAGTTCTTAATAAATCCCATGATTCGTTTGATAAAACCGATGAAGATCTGTTGATGGCGATCGCCACGACTGCGGGTGTTGCCATTGAGAATGCCTCGCTCTCAAAAGAATTAAAAATCTCGTTTGAGAGTTTTGTTAAAACATTATCCTCTACCATTGATGCGCGTGATCCAATTACAGCAGGTCATTCAGAGCGTGTTGCCGAGTATTCGGTATTGATGGGTGAATTAATGGATCTGAATAACGATGAAATTGAAGCACTCAAATATGCGTCGCTTCTGCATGATATCGGTAAAATTGGTATTCGTGAGGACATCTTGAAAAAGGATGGCCGCCTCACCGAGAAGGAATACCGCCACATTCAAAAGCACGTGTACTATACGCACGAAATTTTGAAAAACGTTTACTTCGAGCACCACCTGCGCACCGTGCCTGAAATCGCGGCATCACACCACGAAAAGATGGATGGCTCAGGCTATCACCGTCGTCTAAAAGGTCCTGAAATTCCTATGTCAGGCCGTATCTTGGCGTTGAGCGATGTGTTTGATGCGATTACCTCACGACGTCATTACCGGAATCGGATGCCGTTTGATAAGGTGTTAATGATTCTTGAAAAAGACTCCGGCACTCACTTTGATCCTGATATTGTGGCGAGCTTCTTGAGTTTACCATTGGGCCGTGTTGGCCGTATCTTGGTTATGGAGCGCACAATGGAGTACGATCCAGCGGGATTAAGTCTGCTTAAAAAGCTGGATGCGGATGTCACCATTGGCGAATACAACACCATTATGAATAAAGATCAACTGAGCCGAGGCGAGGCCGATGTGCATCGAATCTTTAATGCCATTTACCACCGAACCGAAATTGGTAATCTGGATTAAAGATGAACGGGTATTGGAAAATCAAAACCCGCTTATCTGAAAATCAGAAATAAATGAGCCATCGGGGCGATAAAAAGGCTCGTTTTAGTTCGTTTTTTGACTGTTTTTGATGCTTTTTAAGCACTTTTTAGTCGTTTTTTGACCGTTTTTGAGCGGTTTTAACCCTGTTTTGATACCATTTTTAGATCTGACTTGGCTCATTTTGTAATACTTTGCCTACTTGATTTTATCCACTCGATCCGTGGCGAGGTGGCTGTTCATCAGTGCTTGGCGACTCAATAAGGCGCAAATGCCTATGAAACTGCTTGTAAAAGCCGCAATTTTTTACTGTGATATCTTCGTCAAGCTCAACCACGCCTTCGGCTAAAGCCTCTAGTAGTGGGCATTGAACACCTTTAAGGAAGTGCTCGCAGGTGTAGCACTGGTCGTCTTCTTCAATATGTACTTGACCGTCAAAAAACATCGGTGTTTGCGCTCTCTTATCTTTGGGCTTATCGTTAGGTGTACTGATATTGCTACATAATGTATAGTATTACTATTATATCTGGTTTTTAGAGCTTTTTAAAGCCCCTTTTTGTAAATTTTTAAGAATTTACTTGGTTTATCGCAGATTCTTTTTGAAATCCCCTGAAGAGGGCTGTACTTGTTGATTATAGGGTGTTACAGGAAATCAAAGACGAATCCCTTTGAACTTGCTATAATAGCCTGTATTAGAGGTTAAGTTACCCGCCACCCGTGTTGGTGTTGGATGGGTAGGGGATAGATGGCTATGGATGTTTTAACCACACAGTTGCGCACCGACGATCCGGTGTTCGTTGAGAATCAGGAGCATATGGCAAGTGTCCATGTGGCGGGTCTAAAGGATCGCCTGGCTATCGTTGCCAAGGGTGGTGGCGAAAAAAATATTGAAAAACACACCAATCGTGGCAAGCTGTTTGTTCGCGATCGCATTGACACCCTCTTAGATCCTGAGACGCCTTTTTTGGAGTTTAGTTCCTTGGCGGCCAACGGCTTGTACAAAGACTCGGCTCCCGGAGCCGGTGTTGTTACTGGGATTGGCTTGGTTCATGGGCAAGAGTGCGTTATTGTGGCTAACGATGCCACCGTTAAAGGCGGCACCTACTTTCCACTGACTGTGAAGAAGCACCTTCGCGCTCAAGAAATCGCACGTGAGAACCACTTGCCGTGTATCTATCTTGTTGATTCAGGGGGTGCGTTTCTTCCACTTCAGGATGAAGTCTTCCCTGATAAAGAGCATTTTGGGCGTATTTTCTTTAATCAGGCTCAGATGAGTGCGATGGGACTTCCGCAAGTCGCCGTGGTAATGGGATCGTGCACAGCCGGTGGTGCGTATGTGCCTGCGATGTGTGATGAAACTATTATCGTTAAAGAACAAGGTACTATTTTCTTGGGTGGCCCGCCTTTGGTAAAAGCTGCCACGGGTGAAGAAGTCTCTGCCGAAGAGTTGGGTGGTGCTGATGTGCATTGCCGTAAATCGGGTGTAACCGATCACTATGCGGAAAACGATGAAGATGCACTGGCGATTGCCCGCAGTATTGTTCAGAATTTTAACCGTCCTAAAAAGTTTGATATTAAACGTGACGCCATTCGTGAGCCGTTGTTTGATGCTAAAGAGCTTTACGGTGTCATTAATAAAGACATCCGCAAGCCTTATGATGTGCGTGAAGTGATCGCGAGACTGGTTGATGGCAGTGAGTTTCACGAGTTTAAAAAGCTGTATGGTGAAACCCTTGTGTGTGGCTTTGCCCGCTTGTGGGGGTATCCCGTGGGTATTGTGGCCAACAACGGCGTGTTGTTTGGTAGCAGTGCGCAAAAGGGAGCTCACTTTGTAGAGCTATGCAGTCAGCGTAATATCCCGATTGTCTTTCTACAGAATATCACCGGTTTTATGGTGGGTAAGGCCTATGAAGAGGGCGGCATCGCTAAAGATGGACCGAAGATGATTATGGCCCAATCGAATGCGACCGTGCCTAAGTTCACCGTTATTATTGGTGGATCGTATGGTGC
>CAYGPY010000050.1:8327-13352 GCA_964351765.1 uncultured Vampirovibrionales bacterium | reverse complement strand
TAATTTTGCAGAGCTGGTTTTTTTACCAGTAGCTTGCAGGCCAAACAGCACAATAATCGGTGGGTTGCCATTGCGGCCTTCAAACGTGAGCGAGACATTCTCGCCACCCAATAACGCCACCAGCTCATCATTAACGATTTTAACCATCTGCTGACCAGGGTCGACGTTCTTAATCACGTCCTCGCCATAAGCACGGTCTTTAATCTTACTGATGAAGGCCTTAATAACAGGCAGGCTGACATCGGCCTCAAGCAAGGCACGACGAATCTCGCGCAGTGCGTCATCGATATTGGTTTCATTCAGCGTCTTTTGGCCACGCAATGAGCCAAATACGCCTTGAATTCGTTCTGAAAGTTGATCAAACATAGCGCTAGTTTACACCTAAGACGCTCTGGAATCAAAAGAAGATTATCAAGCTTAATAAAAGAGTCAGGCCTAAATAAATCCTTAAATTAACGCTTAAACAAGGCCGATAAAAAGTCTTTGGCGTCAAAATCTTTGAGATCGTTAATGCCTTCGCCCACGCCCACCATTTTAACTGGGAGTTTAAACTCACGGGCGATGCTCAGCACAATGCCTCCCTTGGCCGAGCCGTCTAGCTTCGTTAATATCACGCCATTCAGACTCACGGCTTCGGCAAACACACGGGCTTGCTGCATCGCATTTTGTCCCGTGGTGGCGTCGAGCACAAGCAGGCTCTCAAAATTACTGTCAGCGGGGCGTTCTTTATCAATCACGCCTTTTACTTTTTTGAGCTCTTCCATCAAATTGTGTTTATTTTGAAGACGACCAGCCGTATCTAACAACACCACGTCGGCATTCAGTTCTTTTGCTTTTTTAAGGGTGTCAAACATAATCGAAGCCGGATCAATTTGTGATGTTGAACTAGCTGAATTAACCGATTCGCCATCATCCACATCAGGAATACGCCCAACAAACTGTGCTCCAGAGCGGTCTGCCCATACTTTTAACTGCTCCACGGCAGCGGCTCTAAAGGTATCCCCAGCGCCCACAACAACCGTTTTGCCTTGTTGAACAAAGCGATTGGCAAGCTTGCCGATAAAAGTGGTTTTACCCGCACCGTTTACGCCAACAACCAAGTACACATTCATTTTACCCTTGGTGTAGGACAACTGATTATCCGCGTTTGTGGCATCAAACGGCGATAAAATCGAGGCGAATTCACGCTGAACCACTTCCACCACGGCCTCATGGCTGGTCAGTTCTTTTTTGCGGGTACGCAACACGTCAGCAATCTCAGTGGCTGTGTCCAAGCCCACATCAGCCCGAATCAAGCTCTCTTCAAGCGTATCAATAGCATCATCACTCAGCGTCTCTGAGTTCGTAAACAAGCCCGACAACTTACCCAACAAGCCTTCACGCGTGGAATTCAACGCCTTATCAACAGATGCCTCTGACACATCGGGTGATTTAACAGCCGTTGTTGAGCTCGTTTCTGATTTTTCTTTTAGCTCTTCTTTTTTACCAAACCAGTTAAACATAAGGCTCTCACTCGGTTACGAATTTATAAGAACGTTTAGATAAACGCGCTTATAAAACGCCTTGCAATAATTTTTTAGCCAGCCCGCCCAAGATACCGTTCACAAACTTGTAGCTTTGTTCTTCGGAATATAACTTGGTCAAATCAACGGCTTCGTTAATCGAAACGCTATGATCAACACCGGCAATGTATTGCATCTCAGCCGCAGCCAAGCGCAAAATACTTGCATCCATCGTGGACAAACGCTCTACACGCCAATCCTCAGTACACTCATTCAAGGCATCATCAATGGCTGCTTGGTTGGCAATCACCGTTTCAATCAGTTGATACACATAGGCTTGCACATCACCGGTACGGGCCAAAGCACTGATCTCAGGGATACGTAATGCTTCATTTAATAATTCGGCACCCGCTAAACACTTGTTTAACTGCTGCACTGTTTCTTGTGTATCAGGCAAATCAATAGGCTTTAACAGCGCATCCACATTAGCACTCAGGTTCGATTCATCGTGCAATTCATTATCCTGAATCGCGTGACAAATCGTTTGAATCGCGCGGACGCCGTCCTCAATGTTCTCTTTGGCTTCGGTTGAAAGCAAACGAACAGCCTCAAGAATCAAATCATTGAGGTCTTTATTTTCTGGTATAGCGGTTGCCTGACCTTTTTTCTGAAGTTGAAAAAGGGTGAGCAATGCCAATTCACGAGCAGCGGTACGAGCATTCATAATACAAGGTATCCTAGCACAAACAAAGTTGTCGTTAGAGGGGGTTACGGGTTGAGTTGGAGGCAATATCAACAGCTTCCACTAAACCATAAAAACCCACGCATTGCATCGAATTGCCTCGATCTAGAATACACGGATGTAAACATTTACTACGATTTCCCTATCTAGGCAATTTTTAACTAGGTTTCGTCTTTATTTCTCTGCTATAACATCAGCATAAACCCTTTGTATTTGAGTTTATAATTTATGGTTAAACATTCTGGTGTGATGTCTTTCGTATTAATGCTTTTACTTACTTGAGAAACCTTCACTTACCTCTGATGCCTATCACCTCTTCAACTCAGCATTCTTTTATCTCGCACACACCGCGAGTCGATTTTGTAAAACCAAACCAAGCCATCAAGCCTGTTAAGGCTCTAGAGGCCGATCACGTTTTATTTTCAGGCGAATCCGACGCCAATTTGATTGATGACGATGTCTACGGTGTATTAAGCAATGCCTTATTCACCAATATTCACGTGCATCAAAGCGGATCCACACTGGTTGAGTATCTCAAGCTTCAAGTGGTTAATGCCATTGAACGCGGACAGCTTAAAGAGCTTGATATTGTCGATTCTGAAACAGGAAGCGTCTCAAAACGAGCTGTTTCCAAAGCAGACTTAAACGAACCTTGGGTTCGTAACTTAATGGATATCGAAGTCATTCGCAACTACTATCGTGCTCACGTTAGTGATGAACGCAAAAAGATATTTATGGCCACCGATGAGTCGGGTAAACAAGCCATTAACCCTTATCAAATGGATTTAAACTTAACACCTGAGTTGATGGAAAAGGTGCAAAGCACCCGTGAAGAGAGCCTTGGTAAATATTTAGGTACTTCTAAAAAAATTAACCGCTGGGTAAAAAACCTAGCGACCTCCTACTTTGGTGCGTTTGAGTTTGCACGTACCAGTGCCGAAAGCGGTGTGCGTTATGCCGAATTCAGAATTGCACCCAGTAGCTATGACAGCAGTTTAGAAAACTTGCTTTACTGGGTTAATGAAGGATTCAAGGATGCTCAAAAACGCTTAGAGCGCTTCTCCTCCACACGCCCTGATTTTGATTATGGCCTGATTGTATTATTTGAACGTCATCGCGACCCCCAAGCAGCTGTTAAACTGGCCCACGAGGTTGTGCAACTAAAACGTGAAGGCAAGGCCAACATCAGTGGGGTTGATCTAGCCGGCGGTGAACTTGATCATTCTGTTGAAAAATTTAGAGAAGCTTTCCAGATTATCAAAGACTACAACGACGACCCTGATACTCAACCCAAAGATCGAATCGGTGTGACCATTCACGCCGGTGAGACGCCTCGTTCTGAAGACTTAAAAGGCTACGAGTCTATTGAAAAAGCGATTGAGATTGGCAGCAGTCCTAATACGCCTGTTCGTATTGGTCACGGCTTACAAATTATGAATAGCTCTCAAGCGCTTAAAGATACATTTGAAGCGTTCCTAAAAGACCCTGACAGTGTTAATTTAGACGGCGTGCGTGACCAACTATTGGAAAGTTCGCCCTTACTAAAACGTGTGATTGAAGATGATATTGTTCTGGAAATGTGCCCTAAAAGTAATGTACAAACCCACGGTATTCGTTATCACTATTTGCACCCCGCAGTATTTTTATCACGCCTTGGGGTTAAGGTGGCCATTAGTACAGACAACGAAACGATTTCAAATACCAACATCGTAAACGAATTTGTGAAGCTCTACAAACACTCCAACATGAATTATGCCGACTTTAAACGCTTGGTTTTAAGTGGTTATGACGGCATCTTTATTATGGACCCCGAAAAGAAAGAAGCCCTAAAGGCTGAGTCAGAAAGCCATTTTTCTGAAATGGAAAATGACCTGCATCAAGATAACAAAACGGGTCGCTACCCAATGCTAGAGGGTATCTTCAAGCTCAACCATCAAGGCCAAGCGCCCAACCATTTTCAAAGCTTCTTACTTGTCACACGAGCCCAAATCAGTAACATCATTCAAATTGCTCGTAAGATGTCTGAGAACCTAAAAGAATGGCTCACGCTTGAATGGCAAACCCATAAAAAAAGCACATCTGAGACAAAATCAGCTTAAAGAACGTTGTTTTAAAACCCGTTTAATTAGCACTAAAAAAGCACCGAGTCGACTTCATTTCAACTCGGTGCTTTTTAGTTTATGTCTTTAGGGGTTAGTCAAACCCGTGACGTGTCGCTGTCATCGCCTCAGTCTGGCCAAACAGTTCATCAAGACCACCTTGTATGCGATCAGCCAATAAATCGGTGTACTCAGCCGTTAGCGCCTTTACAGCAGCCTTATCACCAGTGCGCTCGGCCTCTACAATCGCCGCTTTCACATCTTGTGGCAAAATCATGATTGGCTCATTGAGTTTAACATGCGCCTCTACCTGTCCTTTACGTAAGAACCATGCTTCACGCACGAGAGGATGCACTACGCTATAACCGGGCAATTTACGCCAGATGTTTTTTACTTTTTGACGGCGGTACAAGGGTGTTTTAACCCCTGCAATATCTCGGCTTAAGCCACTGGCCATATCCACTAATTGCGTCAACATCACATCATCCACATTAACGCCTGTGGGTAAATCAACAGGGGGTTCTAGGTAAGCTTCAGGGTAAAGGGTGAGACCCATAATTTCTTTTAGCGAACTCACGTCTTGCTTGTATTCTTCTACCGTTGGCTTCATCGCCTCCACATTTTCAATGTAGTCACGAATGGCCTCAGCCGTCATTTCTTTTTTACCGAGGAGTGTTTCTTT
>CAYGPY010000050.1:0-8317 GCA_964351765.1 uncultured Vampirovibrionales bacterium | reverse complement strand
ATGTAAACGATTTCATCTCGCCCGACTGTTTTACATCACGCAAATTTTGCAAAGATGCTTTTAAATTTTCGAGTCTATCGGAGACACCTTCTGATTCAGCCGTATCAAGAACAGCTTGCCGAATAGCTAATGCTTCAGCGGGCATTGAGTTATCAGGAGCATCCATTAATTCCCCTAAGTCCTTAAGTGCTTTTTGCTTGGCTCTAATATTGCCAATCAAACGGCGGGCACGCTGATCTTGAGACGTTTTACCCGCCGGCACATCGTGCTTGGATTCAAGATAATCCATCACGCGAACACGAACCGCATCGAGTTGTTTATACGAATCGGTAATATCTTCATCCAGCATGGCTTGCTGTAACCCAATCTCGGGATAAAGTTCATCAAAATAATCCAAACGGTTTTGCACCATGGTTTGGAATAATTCCTGCATGCGCTCATTTAGAGGCATCACTACTTTTTCTGACTTCGAGCGTTTAATACCCGCTTTGGACTCCAAGCTATCCACGGTTTTAGCAATACTGGTCAGCATCGCCTCACGACCCACGTAATGAAACTCATTCGACACAGGAACCATTGCAACGGGTGTACCATCCTCAGCAACATCCATCGCGGCACGAGTTAAGCCGTCTTTAACGGGGCTTACCCAACGATTAATACCCGTATTCTGACCTTCAGGATAACCTGTGCACGGCTCCTTCATTTCACCAATACGATTTGAAAAACGATCGAGTGATTTTGTTTTGTCTTTGGCGGATCGATCCACAGCCACGACACCCATACGACTAAAGAACTTACCGGCCAAGCCGCCGCCGTAGTCAAAAATCTCTTGCGCACCAATGGCACTAAAGGGGCCTAATACTTTCCAAGCAACAGGTAAATCCAGCTTGTGTGAATGGTTTGGTGTATACAACACCGCGTGCTTTCCTTTTTTCATGCCTTTTAATAATTCTTGCTGACGCTCGTCACTTCCGTCAACCAACACGGCATTGGTACGCGTTACTTTAAACAACAAACGGTTAAAGATGTTCATGCCACCTCGGACCATTCTGCTTGGTTTCACTTTATCCACAGCAACCACATCGGTGGATGAGCTAGGAACCAGTGCTTTGGATTTTTTTTGTTTGGCAGAAAACTGAACCGTCGAATGCACACTAGGCATTGACGTTGTCATCGTAGGGGTTGAAAGAGTCATCGTAAGACATTCCTTTATTTCAAAAAATCAAAATGTAATCAGTAGAGAGAAATGATATTAACTAGTATCTAGAACAATACTATGTACCTACTGCTACAACAAGCCTAAACATACTAAATTGCCGCTGGTGATAACGAATGTGAAAAAAAGATATCAAATAAGTACGAACCCGACATCCATAAGATATCAGGTTCGAAAAATCATATTGTTTTCAATTAGATTAAGCTACGTTTGCAATTATCTGTTCAAGATAAGCTAGAATCTCGGCTGGTACGTCTGGATGTTCTGGGTTTGCTGTCTGCAACGCCTCTTTAAGAAGCAAGTCATTAAATGCTCGTGCAAAGGCTTCGTAATAAAGATGACCCTCTGGTGTATGAGTGTGTAATCCTGTATCTTCATTACTCGTCCATTCTGGATGCTTATCAACTATAGCTTGCCATTCCGGATTCTCTGAATGAAACCAACCTTGGCCATAATCATCACTGATAGCAGCATCAAAAGCATGCCCAAGTTCATGAATCAACGTTGAACCTGGTGCCTCATCACCAATATAACTAGAGGGAACAACTACTTCTTGGGTGTTTA
Organism: uncultured Vampirovibrionales bacterium; assembly: GCA_964351765.1. GTDB lineage: Bacteria > Cyanobacteriota > Vampirovibrionia > Vampirovibrionales > Vampirovibrionaceae > CAYGPY01. The sequence continues at coordinate 6,537 of CAYGPY010000050.1, read as the reverse complement.
TATCATAATAAGCCATAAGATCATATTGATTACCATGAACCGCTTCCCAATATTCACTGGCTCCTGTATCTGTTGTAATTACAACGTCTACACCAAAATCGATAATTGTAGACATCACGTCATCAGGGATAAGACTCAGTGCGTTATTAATTTCAATTTGCTCATCAACCATAATATCTGATTGACCTTCCGCTGCATTGACGGTTACAAAATTACTAGTATCAATAACATCTTCTTGATATTCAGGGCTAGCAAACAATGCATCAGCGACGTCATCCAATGTCATCGTGCCGCTTTCAATTTGCTCATTCCAATGTGCTGCGCCTTCTTCATCAGCATCTCGGCCCAAAATAGCTTCGTACAATTCTTCAACTGTATCAGGTCGATTAGATTCTTTATAGGCTACTCCTGTGGAGCCAACTAAGTCAGCGTCTTCTGGTCCTACAACATCACCAACTACATTCTGATCGGTCGCGGCTTCAACGCCTTCAATATCACCGTCATTACCGGCATCTAAATTTGCCAGAGCTTCATCGCTATTTAAAAAGAAGGCTTCAATTTCATCTAAGGTTTTTTCGCCACTGTTTAATTGCTCATTCCAGAAAGCCAAACCTTCTTCATCGGGTTCTCGTCCTAAAATTTCTTCATAAAATCCTGCAATAGATGGGCCTGAAACCGTTTCCATATTACCGTCAGCATCAACCGAAGTTATAATGCCATCAGCAGAAACATCCACGGCAGCGTCTTCAACAATAACATCTTCAGCTACAGCATCTTCACCAGAGACAGAGGGGTCATCACCCACGCTGATTTCTGAGCTTTCATTATTATTTTTGTATTCTTCGCTATCTAAAAAGAATTCTTTAACACGGTCTAAACTCATACCCTCAGCCATTTGGCTTTCCCAGTATTCTAAACCACCAGCATCGCTCTCGCGACCCAATACTTCTGTATACAAATCTTCAAGCGCTTCAGTAGTAGAAATTTCTGGTGCTTCAATCATCACTTCTGTTTCTGTGTCTGCTTCAGATGTCTCTTCAACAGTGGTCTCGGCAACGTCTTCGTCAACATCAGCCTCTTCTGCCACGTCTGAATCAGTATCGATATCCTCTGCTGCATCTTCTGTCGCTTCAGTGTCAACGTCAGCCGTTTCAGCAGGTGTTTCATCTACTGCGTCGGGTTCACCGGCATCACCACTTAAACCTGGAGAGAGATCCTCTTCAGATAAGTCGCCTTCAAAAATATTGGTTTCGATATCAACCGAATCCGCTTCAAGTGATTGTCCCCAAGGAATTTCTTTATCATCAAGAACTTTAACCTGCTCACCTAATTTAGGGCCGGCTGATCTTGTTGAATCAGCAGAAGTAATTGCTGTCATTGTATTGCTCTCCGTTGTGAAATGCTGCCTATTCGCCTTTTATATTCAAAAAATAGTGATTCGTCTTAAACACAGCAGTTAAAGGGTACATGAGGGTAACTACTAAAAATAAAATGCTCTATATTAAAATAAAAACAATTTAACAGGCTAAATTGCTAAAAAGATCTAAAAAACTTTAAAAAAGCCCTAAGACCCCTACAAAAGAGGCTTTAAGACCTTCAAAAATATTAAAAATACGTAATAAAACGAAAGACGTATCAAAATGACAGCCTCAGAGGCTACACCAGACTTCTTTATCTAAATCTAATAGTGGCACGTATGTTGGCTATCGTCTTCATCAGGAAAACGGGCTTGGTTGTCTAAAAAGGTGTACCCAATTTTCGATATTTCAAGATGACCGAGTAAATCTTGCACTGAAAACGCATCCACCGTTTGATCGCCAAGAATGCGGCTGTAATTTTTTTCATCCAGCAATGCAGGTGCACTTTTTTCGGATCCTTCTTCAACCAAAATTTCAGCAAGCCTTAAGCTCACACCGATTAAGGGTGCATCCAAATTTCCTTCAGTCCAGTGATGAATATACCCACCATAGTCCCAGCCTGTACCGGCAAAGGAAAAGGTTTTGCCGTTTAATTTATAGAGCGTCATTGCCGACGTACCAATACCAATATCATAAGGCAGCTTCCACCAACTGTCTGAACTTGATATTTGAACGGAAGTCGGGTGACTTTCATTGATCTTATCGCCCCAGAATATCTCTACTTGGCGACGTGAATCATTGGGATACAACAGAGCACCTGACTCACAAAACCCTTCGGCAATATACACATCAGTGCGCTTAATATGTTTTTTACCCACACGTTTTTCTAACGACTCATAGGAACTATCTTGTTCAATAATACCCGCATGCTTTAAGTCAGGTTTAATTAAAAAGTCATTCAAGTCAACAGCCGGTTTAGCAGCAGCCTTAATTTCATCGGTTTTTACTTGCTCAGTAGATTCTAAAGAAGCTTGCTCTAAAGGCACTTCCGCTTCAGGTTGGTTTAAATCTGGATTCTCTTTATCACTGCTAGACTGCTTACACGCTGAAAACATCAGCAGCATACACACACTCATCACGGTAAATTGTTTAAACATAACGCTCATTTTATTCACCCACACTATCTAATATAACATCGGCGGCATCCACAATACTGTCGCAAATAAAATCAGGTTGATGATGTAAGACCTGATATTTACCTTCTAAAACACGCGCACCATAGCCAGTTCGTAACAGTATCGATTGGCATCCCGCGTTTACAGCCAATTCAACATCACTGGCCTTATCACCCAAAACAAATGATTTTTTCAAATCAATATCATCAAAGGCTTCCACTGCTTGGTTAATCATTCCCGTCTGTGGCTTACGGCAATCACAGTTCGCCACATACTTTGCCACCAACTCTTTACGATCATCGGGTGGAATATGCGGACAATAATAAACCGCATCCAAGTACGCACCAGCCTGTACATCTAACAAGTCTTGCAAACGTTCATTCAACCCGTTAATATGCTCTTCATTATAAAAACCACGCGCTGCACCTGTTTGATTGGTGGTTAAAATAGTCAATACACCCGCATCATTGAGTTTTTTAATGGCCTTGGCCGCACCGGCAATCAATTCCAGATCCTCGATCTTACGGATATAGCCCTTTTCTTCATTCAAGGTGCCATCGCGATCTAGAAACGCAACAATCGTCATTATCATTCTATCCTTGTTATTCTCTCATTCAAGCCGGTCTGTACAACCTAAAACAACTTGCCCGGATGCACCGAGTGCTTTGTTAATAGATCCAAATCTTTCACCAGTAATTTTTGATTACTCCAGTCAATCGCACCTAACTTGCGTAATTCTTCAATCGCATTCATAAAATCAGGTTGAGACACATTACAAAAATCAGCCCATTCTCCAATAGAAAGCACTGGCAACAAGGCTGTATCTCGAGCCTGTTCTGCATAATAGCGAGACAAATACAAAATAGTGCGTGCCACTTTGTTGGTGTTGGGCAGCATCACCGCTACCAAGCGTTCATTCATATGGCGCAAACGCTCACCCATAATACGGGTCATATTTAGCGCTAGTTTTGGATAGGTATGAAACAAGTCTAAGAATTTATCTTTTGGAATAATGAGTACCGACGTCTCTTCCAAGGCGATGACGTTAGCCGTGCGAACTGGTTTATTTTCTAAAATCGCCAACTCACCAAAAAAGTCACCCGATCGTAACAAGGACACATTCATGGCCTCTTCTAGTACGTTGACCAATACAATTTTGCCCAAGCCCTTGGTTACAAAAAAGAAGGTATCCCCCAAGTCATCATTCAACACCATCGGCGACCCTGGTGGATAGGTCATCGTTTGTCCCGCGGCAACAAAGTCTGATAAGCATTGCTCGGGAACACCCTCAAACAATAAAAACTTTTTTAGTTCATCTGGTGATTGAATAGCCGACACGGTGTTACTCCAACTTATTACTAAAATACAACATCAGTACTGACCACCTAGTGTACTGGATCCAAGGCAAAGAAGAAACGGGGAATCACATATCCAATAAAGTCGCCAGGGCACCAGCATGACAATAAACATAACCCCGATAAGAACAAGTCTTACCGGGGTTATTAAAATAAGTGCTTACTGCAATGCTAAAACTATTTTTTAGCAACGAGTTCGCGGAATTTTTTACCAGCTGAAAAAGCTGGAACTGTTTTCGCAGGAATCTTAAGTTCCATGCCAGTTTGTGGGTTACGACCGACGCGAGCAGCACGCTTACGACGTTCGAATGTACCAAAACCAACCAATGTTACTTTCTGACCCTTAGATACTGATTTCTGAACAGTGGTGATAACTTCGCTCAAAACCTCAGCAACCATTTTTTGGGATGTTTTGGTTTTCTTAGCAACCTCTTGTACCAATTCTTCTTTATTCATCTTTAACACCTCCTTTCAAGTAGGATACGTTGATTATATCAATGCAGAAGAACAATGCAAGTACTTTTTTTCGCTCAGAGACTGAATTACAGCGATTTCAAGCCCTTACAAGAGCGCTCTAAAAGTGCACTAAAACCACCCAAAACCACCTCAGAGAGAGAGCTTACAGCATTTCTGAAAATCAAAAACGGGTATCACAGATGGGGCTTAAATTAACCCTGATTTAAATCGTTACAACTATTGCTCAGAGCGGGATTTAGGGTATGTTTGTATAAATATACTTTATAATCTTAACGCGAATCAGAACAAAATAACTGAAAAAATACCCGAAAAACGCTCAAAAAGTGACAAAAAAGCATCAAAAAACGACCAAAAACAGGCCAAAACATGCTAAAAACAGAGTAAAAACAACTCTTTTTTGCCGCTAATTGTCATTCAATTCAGATTTTTGATCCTGCTTTTTGATATGCTATCGCCATGAATTCGACTCATACATTGCAATCGATTTTAGAAAATACGCCTCAAAATACCCCCGTTTATATGGCGATTTTAAACGTGACGCCCGATTCTTTTTCTGATGGCGGTGTGCTTATGCAAACCGATGCCTTACTCAAGCACGCCGAATCATTGCTCTTGGCAGGGGCTCATATTCTAGATATTGGTGGTGAGTCCACACGCCCCGGTGCTGAGGCCGTGAGTAGTGACACTGAGAAGAGGCGGGTTTTACCTGTCATTAAAACATTACAGGACTATTTTCCTGAGGTATATTTGAGTATTGATACCCGCAAAGCCAGTGTTGCCAAGGCGAGCCTTGAGGCTGGAGTTGCTATGGTCAATGATGTATCGGGGTTTCAGTACGACGCGTTGATGCCAGAGGTGGTTGCGGGTTGTGGTAGTGATCTGGTTTTAATGCACTCACAAGGCACCCCTAACACCATGCAGAACAACCCTACCTACGGCGAAAATGGCATTGTGAATGATGTAATTACTTTCTTCACACAGCAATTAAGACTGGCTGGGAACGCGGGTGTGCAGGCCAATTGTATTGCTCTGGATGTGGGGTTTGGGTTTGGAAAAACAGTGGCGCAAAACCAACTGCTTTTAGAGAATCTCAAAACAATTCAAGAGTACACCTACTCCTACAACGGACAAAGCCAGTCATTTCCAATACTAGCGGGGTTGTCGCGAAAATCGTTTTTAGCCAAGCAAGCCGGTGTGTTTGAGAGTAGCTACCCACACGACCACCAAACATTAGACACGCTAAGCGAACAAGCCCAACGGGTAGCCTTCGAGCAGGATGTTCAGCTATTTAGAGTCCACCGCATCCCTGGCAAAACCGACTAAATTCAACTACTGATACGGCACTAACTCAGGTGGTACTTCTTCTTCACGCTCTTTTGTTTTTGGTGATTTAAAGCGGTCCATCACGTGATCCCATTCCATCACGACATCACCGCCGTTGCTTTCATATTGTTGTTCCCATTCCAGCAATAGCTCTAAACACGCGTGATCCACGTAATTCAAATCCACCATATATAAATGCACTTCTTTGTTGGGTGGCACACTCTCTAAAATATCAGCCAAAATAGGGAGCGTAAAGAAGGTGGCACTTCCGTGGATATCCACTTCAAGCACGTTCGTATCTTTCTCATTAACCTCCACGGTTAAGTGTGTTAGGGCGTACAGCAACTTGCAGGCCGACAATGCAAAACCCGTAATAATACCAACCAGCAACCCAAACACAACAATGGTAATGACAGTGATCGCAAAAATAATGGCTTCGCTGTTGCCGTATTTTTTTAATTCCTTCACCGCTTGCGGGTTCATTAAACGATAACCCGTGTACACCAACACCGCAGCCAAACTTGATACAGGAATATAACCCAGTACACTCGGCAGTACAATAACAAAAACTAAAAGCCAGATGCCGTGCATAATGGTTGCCGCACGCGTTTTACCACCGGCCTGTACATTGGCCGAACTTCTTACAATCACACCCGTTACAGGCAACGCACCTAAAAAGCCTGCGGCCATGTTACCCAAGCCTTGTGCCAAAATCTCTTTGTTGTAATTGGTTTTGCTTGCTTCAGCCAAGCGGTCCGTGGCGGTTGCTGTCAGCAATGCTTCAGCACTGGCAATAAAGGCCAAAGCAAAAATTGAAACTATAAGCCGTCCGATTATTTGGTTACGCGC
>CAYGPY010000049.1:11498-13691 GCA_964351765.1 uncultured Vampirovibrionales bacterium | reverse complement strand
GAAAAATCACCTTCAATTTTAGAACATATTTTAAATTATGTCTGACATAACGAACAATTCGAATAGCGGTTTAGAGAATGCACCTTCTGGCTTAAAACCTCGGAGCGGTGGAAACCGTTGGTATGATAACCGCCCTAAGGTATCTCGTTCGGTCTTATTGATATCGGCGCTTCCTCCTGATGTTCAATCTATCATTGCCAAGGGCATTGTAACCATGGCCAATGACGAATTTAAAGCCCACGAAACACTCCAAAGCTTACGCTCTTTAGGCTCTGATAAGGTAATGAGCTTACATAAAGCACAAAAGAAACAACGTGCTATTGATACCAACCCCCACATGCATCAGGCAATGTCTTACCTCTATATCTTGTCCCCAGAAAATCAAGATGTGCTTGCCGAACGTATTATTGAACTGATGGGATTCATTCGAGAGTATTTTGACGCGTGTAAAAAATCAACGCAAGAACCTACCGAAAAACACATTATTGATTTAACCGATAGCTACGTTCAATCCGGCAGTGATGAAGCCAAACGCTTTTTATCTCAAATCGAAGAACACTTTCTTAAAGGTGTGGCATTATCGGTACAATTACCCAATGCCGAAGAAGTTCACGAAGATCAGGGTGGTATGAGAATTAGGGATTAATCATCTCACTCAATCGCGACGAATAATTGAGCTTGATTGCACACGAGTGCTATCACCTTCTGCTCTATGAACAGGGTCATCTTGATTTGCCATGCCCCGTTGTTTTGTCTTGCGCTTATAGTAATTAGGAATTGCTATAAGTAAAGGCATCGTTATTACCACAACACCTATCAGCAATGGGATGGTTTTATCACCAATAGGTGCCCCGTAAGTAATATAGGAATAGGCAATCACACCACCAAACAACGCCGTTTCAAACCCACTCACCACAAGAAACATTTTTACCATGTTCTTAGCATCATCGGGATGAAGCTGACCAGAACCAATTTGGTCAACGGTATTTTGGGTTTCATTTTCTAAAGGTGTGTTAGACATAAGTCGCTTCCTTACTACTCATTACTAAAGCTTGTGCCGTGTATGACACGTAGGACAAACAAAAATGTTACGTTTCAATTTAGGAGACAGCTTTAAAGTATTACCACAATCACATTCAATAAAGCGATAGCCCTCTAAAGACCAAAGCATGTCCGTCACCTCACGACTTCGAAGTAAATCTTGTGTTGTTGTGGTTGATGTTGAAGGTGAGTGTGGTTGCGATGCTGGCGCCAAAGAGGTAAGCCCATAGGCTTCTGACGGAATGATGGATCGTTGTCCGGTGACCTTTGAAAAAACACGATCGTAATCACCAAACGAAACCTGCCGTTCTGATTCTATCTGCGCCAAACTATCCCCAGTAATACCACCCATTCCACGTAACACAGCGATGCGTTTTTCGGTGGGTGGATGCGTTGCCATCCATTTATCAGGTGATAAGGACGCAACCAACGCATTGCCCGACATATACGGATCAACAATAAACAACGGCGAATTCATGCGTGTGGCCTGTGCCAGACGTTGTGATGAACCTGCAATTTTTGCCAGCGCCGTGGCTAACGCTTCAGGATAACGCGTGTACACCGCACTACCCGCATCAGCCAGATACTCTCGAGTACGTGACGCCGCATAATACAAGAGATACGCCGCCAGTGGTGCAAGCAACATCAAAACAAGAGCCATTACAAAAACAATAATGTTCCCACCACCCCCAGATCGTGATCGCGATGACCGACGACTATGAAACATCGATCGCTTAAACATATTCGACAACATAACCACCACGCCAACCATACACCCTAGCATCGTCATGTACAGCGTGTCACGATTCATGATGTGGGCAATTTCGTGGGCCACCACGGCCTGCAATTCATCACGCGTGCACATCTCAAGCAAGCCACTGGTAACGGCAATGGCAGCATGTTCTGGGTTACGCCCTGTGGCAAACGCATTGGGTGCATCACTGTCAATCACATACACCTTAGGCATCGCCGGCATGCCACTGGCGATTTTCATTTCTTCAACCACGTTAAATAGTTGAGGGTGTATTTTTTCGTCAATCGGAATGGCACCCGTAGACGACATAAAAAAGGAGGCGCCCATATAAAAACTAAGCAATGCATGAACGGCAAATAAGCCCAGCGCGATCATCATGCCCGTCTGCCACCAACCAG
>CAYGPY010000049.1:0-11488 GCA_964351765.1 uncultured Vampirovibrionales bacterium | reverse complement strand
GGGATTAAGAGCTCGGCGATAATACCACCCAAGGACACCATTAATAATGACAGCAAAAAAACCAACAACATTGTTTTTTGTTTGTTGGCTTGAACAATCTGCCACATACGATAATTTCCTGTCCGATCCCACCTAAGAATACAATGACTCTTAAAGCATCCCCGTAATAAGCACCATTACCGCTTAAAATTCAACCTTAGGCACATCACGCTCTTCTTCAACATCGAGCTCAAAATAAGCCGAAGCAGTAAAGTTAAACGCGCCACCAACAAAGTTACGTGGCAACAATTCCAATTTATTATTTACTGTCATTACCCCCTCGTTATAAAACTGACGGGCGTAGGCAATTTTATTTTCGGTTGAGGTAATTTCTTCTTGAAGCTGCATAAAATTTTGATTTGCTTTGAGCTCAGGATAGTTTTCACTCACGGCAAACAATGATTTCAGTGAACTGCTCAACATATTTTCAGCCTGAGCCTGAGCCGCCACATTATCACCGGTAATATTAACGGCTTGCTGACGGGCTTCAATCACACCGGTTAAGGTTTCGTCTTCGTGCTTAGCGTAACCCTTCACGGTTTCCACCAAATTGGGAATCAAATCATGACGACGTTTTAAATGCACATCAATCTGGCCCCATGCGTTTTTAACAATATTTCGTGTGGCAACCAGCGCGTTGTACAAACCCACAAAGTAAAATATCAATAAGCCCAATAAGGCGATAAATAAAAATAAAAACTGCATTTGAAACCATCTATCCTTTTTCTAAAACAGAAATATCATTCCCAGAGGAAGAAAACACTCTATCGATACGTTTATACTATTGTATCAGTTTTCAGGCAATGCATTAGTATTGCCCGCCAAGACCTCCTCCACAAAGTGGAGAACGGGTGTCACGCTATCTTCAAAGGGTGTTTTGGCTGCCTTATGTGATGACAAGTACGCCTTCACCTCATCCAGCTCACCCGCGTCAAACCAAAACCCGTGGCCTTGTGGGCATCGATCTAACAAGCACGATTCCCCCACCGGCATTTTTTCCATCACAGCCGAGCAACGAGGGCATCCATAGGGTTTTTCTTTTAAGCTCAAGGAGCACGTTCCCGACATCAGCACCGATTCCCAACTCACATCAGAACCAATATCGCTTGCTTCTTCCTCTTGCCTAAATAGCAAATTTAACTCATGGTGATCAAACCAAACACCGTGGCACTCAGCGCAATAATCCAACTCAACACGGTGGCGTTCAATCACGACCAATGGCTCATTTGATTTACATTTTGGGCAGTTCAAGATAAGACGCTTTCTTTTGAATGAAACATATTGACTTTAAGTAAATCCCGTTTACTATACTATCTTATCAGGCTATTCGTGCCTATTCTATATATCATCAACAAAGTAGCTATAAAGGACGTTGCGATGACAGAATTGCAAAACAAAGAAAACACCCATAACGCTTTAAATCAATTTGTTGATTTCTGGCAAGGGCGCTACGCGGATAAAATCACACCTTGGGATTTAGGGACACACTCGCCTCATTGCGATCATATCTTTGAGCAGTTCACCTCTGAGACCTCCCTTCTTGCGTCACCAGAAACACAACCTAAAATGGTTGTTCCCGGTAGTGGGCGCAGCCACGATGCAGCCTTTTTTGCACAAAAGGGCTTTGATGTGATTGGTATCGATTTTGCACCACTAGCCATTACTGAAACCCAACGTATTTACGGTAACATCGAAACCCTTGCCATGCTCGAAGCCGATTTCTTGCACATGCCCACCACCCATCCTGAATTAAACAAAACCGTCGACGTGATTTTAGAGCACACCTGCTATTGCGCGATTAATCCCAAGCAGCGTGACGCCTATAAAGCATCAGCCTTACACCTATTAAAATCCGGTGGCTATTTGGCCGGTATTTATTGGGAGCACGGTGATGATGACGGTCCACCGTTTTCCACACCACAAACTAACTTAAAGCAACGCTTTTCAGACACCTTTGATATTATGTATCTTGAAACCATGCCGAAAACCGCGGGTGGCAGAGGCGGTAAAGAACACGTGGGGCTATTCCAAAAGCGCTAATCGGGCTTACCCACGTTGTAGGACTGAAATTAGCCCTACAACTCAAACGCGTAAACAGGTATAATAGACTCACTGTTAATCATCATCGTCATTTATGAAAGGCGTTTTTATGTCAGGTTCTCATTTCTTTTCTCGTCGCACTGTAAATACCACTATTGCTTCGGTATTGTGCCTAAGCCTTGCACTTGTTTCGGCAACAAGCTTAAGTGCTTGCAAAAAAAATGAAGACACAGCGCCAGCCGTTGATATAAATACAACGACGGAAACGCCTGCTGTAAACGATGAACCGACAACACCGTTGAGCGAAGAAGAAAGTCGCAGTCGTGCGCAAGGTTACTTTGAAGAAGCTCAAGTGACCATTCAACAAAATGATTGGCGTGAATCCAGTATCTTGCTTAAAAAAGCCATTGAACTCGATCCGCAACATGTTTCTGCGCGAGTCAATTTAGGTTGGGCATTGGCCGAACTCCAAGAATGGGACGAGGCGACACGCCACTTGCACGAAGCCATTAAGCTCGATGATAGTAACCCTGAAGCCCACAGTAACCTTGCTTGGGTGTATGCCGAAAAAGGCCAATGGCCTTTGGCTATTCAAGAAGGCAAAAAAGCCACCAACTTAAATCCCAATAACCCCTATGCCTTTGCAACACTGGGTTGGGCTTATAAAGAAACCGATGCCCGCATTCACGCCATTAATGCTTATAACAAAGCCATTGCACTCAAGCCTGATTTAGCCAGTGCACACTTAGCCGTTGGCGTAGTCTTATGTGATGACGGACGCATCAACGATGCCCGTGAACACATTGGGCATTTAAATGATTTAGACGCATCACTGGCAAGCAAACTAGCCGAACGCCTTCAAGAAGGCTGTCCTTAAATCTAAACGAATTACCAAGCATTTAAGCTGTATACGAATACGACGACACGCTTCTAAACGTGTTGCTCGCTCCCGTATAAATATTAGTCACCAGCGTGTTGGTTCCGGCTGGCGCAAAGGTGTAATCACCCAAGGTGCCTTCTAAGATAACAAAATCGCCGCCGTTGGATCCGTTAATAATATTACCGTCGGCTGTCGCGCTCACCGTAAAATAATCCGACGCGCCACCACCATTGACGTTATTGTTATTACCATTAATGGTAATTCTATCTTGGCCGCCATTACCTCGAATGATATTACTATCACCGTTTACGGTAATGTAGTCAATGCCACTTCCAGCCGTAACACGGTTGGTGTTGCCGTCTGTTGTAATAATGTCATTACCACCACCCGCGTTCACGTTATTACCATTACCGGCCTGAGTGATAATGTCTATGCCACCCGATGTATTAGAAATATTATTATCACCGTTCATAAAAATAGTATCGACACCGGAACTACCATTGGCAGTATTATTTTCGCCATTTAAAATTGCCCAATTACTACCAGCCCCTAATGAAATCACGTTGCCATCACCATTGGCCGTTACGGTATCATCACCATTACCGGTATTCACCGAGTTGGTATCCGCACCCGATTCAAGCGTAACCACATCGTTTCCATTTTGAGCAATGATCGTATTAGAGTCACCTGTAACCACGGTATTATCACGACCATCACCACCACGAATAATATTACTGTCGCCACCCACTGTAATCTGCTCATTACCGTTACCAGCAACAAGTGTGTTGTTATTTCCCAGTACGTCGACGACATCAATACCCGCTAAGGTATTAACGGTATTACCATTGCCTGTAATTTCAACCCTGTCTTCACCGGCGGTTGTAGAAATAGTTCCACCATTTCCACTAATCGTAAAATCAGGTGCAATAGGATTTGCTGGTGGGGTTGAATGCGCCAGTGGCGGTGTGGGCAAGCTTGGTTTCGATGACGATGATGATTGTGAGGTATCAAAATCATCATCTTGCTGAATAGAAATAGCCTCAAGCAGGCTTAAAATCTGATCGGTTTGAGTGAGTGCAGTATCGATATTTTCTGAAGCAGGTGCACGGTTAAATGCATTTTGAAACGCCGTTCGCGCTTCTGTAAAAAAGGCCGAGCGCTTATCGCCAAGCGTGAGTAAATTGGTGTTTTCAAAACGATTGAGCACACTCTGCACTTGTGAGCGTGTTCCTGAATCAATCCGAGTATCATTAGCCAAACGCCGACCAATCGTTTTCAGTCCAGTGATCAGCTCATTCAAGCCTTCCGAACTTTCACTAAATGACGCGGAATCCAACGCATAGAAACTACTGTCGGTCACCTGAGATGTGTTCAGCGCAAAATTTTGCGAGTCAAAGCGAGACTGCGAACGTTCAGCGTAGCTAAACACATTAAAACTGATTCCTGAAATCGACATAAGTCGTCACACGTTTCCTAGTAAATTATCCCTGACATCGACAAACTCTAAAGAGCCGATTGGTCATACCACGTCGTCATAAACTGAAATTTCTCTAATCATACTGATGATAAACAGAGTCACAATGAACCATAATAAATATCGACAATGAAACCCATTACTGTAGTAATAGAGAGTAAATATAACACTTTCGTTACATTTAAAAACACCTTTCAAACCCAGTTCTCAAAAACCATCACGATTTATCACCCATCATTCACCTATCCTGAGAGAGGGAGCTGGAGATCGATTATTTTTATTAGCGAGCACGGACGCGAGCGGCGGTTGAGCTCGCACGATGCGAGGTCGAAACCGCAATAAAAATAATCGATCCCCAGCTCCCTCAAACCAACCTACTAAAACGCAAAAAACATTGCACCGAACGAAAACATGCTCTACGATAACCCCATGCCCATCCCTGAAGACAATAAAAAACCAGTCAGCGTCCTGTTCGTATGCATGGGCAACATCTGCCGATCCCCAACGGCTGAAGGCGTTTTCACAGAGCTGGTTCAAGAAATGGGCTTATCCCATAAAATAAAAATCGATTCGGCCGGCACTGACAGCTACCACGAGGGCAGCCCACCAGATGTAAGAAGTGCTGAAACAGCTTTAAATCGTGGTGTTGACATTAGTAACCAACGCGCCCGCCAAGTTAAAGACACCGATTTTGATAACTTCGATTATATTATCTGCATGGACAGAGTAAACCTAAGACGCCTGAGAGAACGCGCCGGTAAAGAATACTGGGGTAAAATCGAACAATTCCTCTCCTATCAAAGCGCTTTTATTCAAAACGAAGTGCCCGACCCCTACTATGGTGGGGCTACAGGATTCGATCAGGTTTTTGATATGTGTGAAGCTGCTAGCCGTGGGCTTCTTGATGCAATAAAAGAAAAACACGGTATTTAAATCTAAACCAATTTACGTTTGAGGTCTCCCTTATGAAAATCGCTTTTTTTAGCGCGAAGCAGTATGACGAAGACTTTTTTACTCAAAGCAACGCAGTTCACCATCACGACCTTACTTTTTTTGAAGCACGATTAAATACAGATACCGTTGATTTGGCACAGCACTTTGATACTGTTTGTGTTTTCCCTAATGACACACTGGATGCGCCGGTTATCGAAAAACTATCCGAGTATAACGTTAAAGCGATTGCCCTACGGTGTGCCGGGTTTAACAATGTTGATCTCAATGCCTGCAAACAGAACGGTATCCCTGTGGTTCGTGTTCCAGCATATTCGCCCTATGCCGTGGCTGAACACACCGTGGCGTTAATGATGACCTTAAACCGTAAAACTCACAAAGCCTATAATCGGGTGCGTGAAGGCAATTTTGCGCTGGAAGGATTGATGGGGTTTGACTTCCACAACCGCACGGCCGGTGTGATTGGCACAGGCAAAATTGGCGAAGTGACAGCAGGTATCCTGAAAGGATTAGGTTGCCACGTTTTGGCCTCCGATCCAAATCCAAACGAAACATGCAAGGCGATGGGTGTGAACTATGTTGAAATATCAGAGCTCCTAAAAAAATCCGATATCATCACACTGCATTGCCCGCTCACCCCCGATACGCATCATCTGATTAACGAAAAAGCGATTACGCAAATGAAAGATAATGTGATGTTGATAAACACCAGCCGTGGTGGCATGGTCGACACGCAAGCCGTAATTCAAGGGCTTAAGTCTGGAAAAATCGGGTATCTTGGTCTGGATGTTTACGAAGAAGAAGCGGATCTGTTTTTTGAAGATTTATCCGATGAAGTCATTCAGGATGACGTGTTTAGTCGTTTACTCACATTTCCAAACGTGGTTATAACAGGCCATCAAGCCTTCTTCACCAAAGACGCCCTAAAAAACATCGCCGACACCACACTTCAAAACATAAGTACCATCGAGCAAAATAAACCCTGCGACAACGCGATTCAAGCGTCATAAACACAACTACTTACTGTGACGCAATTCCCCAGCCACTTTGGCTGCTTCTTCAACGGCACGAGCCAGTACACTGCGAATCTTGCCGTCTTCCATCATCAGTAAACCGGCAATCGTACAGCCTGCAGGCGTTGTTACGTCATCACGCAAGCTTGCAGGGTGACGCCCACCGGCTTTTACCATCATTGCTGAGCCTAGCATCGTCTGAGAGACAATATTCAAAGCAGCTTCACGCGGCAAGCCAACCCGAACTCCCCCATCAGCAAGGGCTTCCATCATCAAATAGATATAAGCAGGGCCGCTACCGCCCAAGCCTGTAATGGCATCAAAATGTTTTTCTTCCAGCTCTAGAGTCTCACCCACCGAGCCAAAAATGGCTTGTGCTACCTTGATATGACTCTGTTTACAGCTATGGCCGCCCGCTAAAATCGTCATACCATGCCCCACCACACACGGTGTGTTCGGCATCGCCCTGATAATAGGGTTTTTACTAGCCAGACCCTCACCGATATCACTAAGGGTTTTACCGGCGAGAATAGAAATAATAAGGCATTTTTCAGGCAGGCCATGCTTCTTAAGATCGGCCAATACCTCACTTAAGCCAGAGGGCTTAACGCAAAGAATCAATACTGACGTGTCTTTCAGCAAGCTTTTATAATTGCTGGTTACTGTAATCCCAAGAGCCGCACGGGCTTTGTCCACCGATGCTTTTTTTCGAGATGCCGCCCAAATCCCTGAGGGCTTCACCACACCGGCATCGAGCATGCCTTTGGCGAGTGTGCGCCCCATAACACCAGCACCAATAATGCCAACCTTACCAGACAAGCCAAGAGGCTTGTTTTTACTGGGTTTCGAGCTTTTACGAGTTACCATATATCTGCACCTAAATAGGGTTAAAAATAGAGTTGAATGGCCCTCAATCAAAGCCAAATCAGCGCTTAACGGCGTGTCAGAAAGGCTTATCACGAGTGGGCAAGACACCTTTATACAAAGGCTTACCCCCATTTTAACCGCAAGCCTCATGCGGCGGTAACATCCTAATAGACGAACTTTAGGGCGACCTTGACGACGGCCTCCGATCGGGGTATGCTAGCGCTCTAGCTGTATTGCTACAATTTTACTGAGATGATTGAGAGCGAGCTCAGGTAGCCTCAAACCCTCGCTATAAAAGACTTTAAAAGAATACCCATCAATTAAAAGGACGACCCAATCATGGCTAAAAAAGGTCAAGGTGGCGAGCATATCGAGCTCAAAAGCCCTAAGAGCGGACATAAATACCACACACTTAAAAACAAGCGTAAGCACAACGAGCGTATTGAGCTTCGTAAATATGACCCGCTTGTACGTGAGCACGTGATGTACAAGGAAGTGAAGTCCTCGAAGTAGGTCTCATTTTCCTCGAAAATCCGTTATACTAGATATTGAAAAACACCTGTCGGGCCCCCGTCAATTTGCTCAAAAACAGGTGTTTTTTGCTGTTTTTTTGATGATTTTTGGTGTAAAAAAGGTAATTTTCGATCGTTTTTTGATGTTTTATTGTGACAGTTGACTCCAACTGTCACAATGGGTTGCAAATTGTCATAATAGAGCTTATTTTCACTATGACACTTAAAAAATCATCAATGTAAAGAGGTGTTGTTGAGGCGCTATTATTTTTCTTAGCGAGCACGGATGCGAGCGGCGGTTGAGCGCACAGGAAGTGCGGTCGAAACCGCAATAAAAATAATAGCGCCTCACCAACACCCCACATCAATCCCAAAAACAAAAAAGAACCTCTTCTTATTTTGAAGAGGTTCTTTTGTTATATTTTTTAAAACCCTAGTTAGTATAAGGTTTTCAGGCACTCTTTAAGCGTTGGATGTTTGAACTGATAGCCAGTTTCTTGCAATCGAACGGGCATCGCCTTGGTACTCGAAAGCAAGATTTCATCTGCCATTTGGCCAAACACCATTTTTAATTTCAGGCCCGGAATGGGTGGGGCCCAAACTTTGTTGAGGCTGACGTGGCTTCTTAAAATATTGGTGTAGTCACGATTGCGCAATGGGTTTGGTGAGGTTAGGTTCACAGGGCCAGCGATCTGTTCGTTTTCTAGAACGTGAATGATACCACCCACTTCATCGGCCAAGCTGATCCAGCTCATCCACTGTTCGCCGTTCCAGCCCAAGTTGCCGGCCACGCCTAAACGAAATGGGACGTACATCGCCTTTAGTGCGCCACCCTTATCACTCAGCACAACGCCAGTGCGGATGGTGGCCACACGAATGCCTTTTTCACGAGCCGAATCGGCGGCGGCTTCCCACTTGCGGCAGGTGTCGGGTAAAAATTCGTGGTTCAAGGGATCATCATTTTTCCCTTGTTTGCTGACTTCGGTGAGTTCCTCGTCGCCACGTTTGCCGTAGAAACCAATGGCTGAGCCACTGATAAAGGTTTTTGGCGGGTTGTCCATCGAGGCCATGGTGTCAGCCAACAGCTTGGTGCATTTTACACGGCTGTTGAGGATGCGTTTTTTCTTTTCAGGCGTCCACCAGCTGGCCGGTGGGTACAAGAAGTTGATATCCGCAATCGGTTCGCCGTTCAGGTTAATCAAGGCATCAATGCCTTCAAGGTCGGCGGCGTTTAATTCGCCAGCGCTAGGGTTCCAACGAATCACGTCTTCCTCAAAGTTACGGTTACCACGCACAATACGGGTCACTTGGTGACCATGGGCATGTAATTCTGTGACAAGTTTTTCGCCGATTAGACCGGTAGAACCGCTCACTGCAACTTTCATCGTGTGTTGAACCTCCAGAAAAAAATAATGTAATCGAACCCCTATCTTACCGCATCAAAACAGTTTTGAGGATGAGCATTGCGGGTTTTAGAGTTGTCTATCTAATCTGAGTCGGTAAGCTTTTCCCCGGAATGGCTCGTCCTTCTCTGAATTGATTTCTACGTGCATTATTCTCTGGATTTGGCGGAACGGAATTAGGCACGGTCTCTATATCATTGGTTTCTACAGGTA
Source organism: uncultured Vampirovibrionales bacterium (assembly GCA_964351765.1). Lineage (GTDB taxonomy): Bacteria > Cyanobacteriota > Vampirovibrionia > Vampirovibrionales > Vampirovibrionaceae > CAYGPY01. The sequence goes on along the minus strand of CAYGPY010000049.1, from coordinate 2,096 downwards.
CGTCACGATAGGTGCCTCTACTTTCCTCGCAAACAGCCTGTCGACACTGTGCCGTTTGAAACTGTTGCTCTACCTTAGCTATAGCTTCATCCATTACTATAATTTTAGCTTTGTACTCAGGTAGCACACCAAATTCATAATACAATTTCAATTCCAAGAGTTCTAACGCAGGAGCAGTATGGGTCATAACCGTCGCCAGTTTTGTAATTTCAGAATAGCCCGATATCACTGTTGGTATTAATGTAATCAACTGCACTACCGGATGGCATCGTGCCACAGCACCACCACCTTGACGGGCAACTTCAGCCATGTGGCCAAGCGATCTGGCAAAGGCAGTACTGGTTTTACCAACCAACGCCGACACGGCCACTTTTCTACCTGCATTCGTTGGGGTTGCACTACGAATAGCCGTCTCATGTTCAATAAAAAGAAGATTCATCGTATGAAACCGAGTGTACTCTTCAATATACTCCTTGTGTGTGGCCTTTCTAATGTTTTTAAGACGTGTTGCAATACGGGTAAACATAGCCTGATCACATTTTTGAAGCGCCAGAGTAGCATCTTTTAATGTTGCCTGAAATGAGGCAATGTGATTTGGCAAACGCAAAGGAAGTTGCCCGTTTTTAATTTCATTAGCCACATGCAGTGCTTTTCGATAATTTATTTTTTGACGTACACCATAGTTTGTTGCACCTGTTTGGTGCTGCAAATCACCATAGTAAGGTTGTCCTGTTCTTGGGTCTTCATTACCATACGCCGTATTATTTCGTAAAAATTCTTTTGCCTGAAGTTGGACTGGCATTGTAAACACAATATTTAGTAAAACAACCGTAACTAATGTCTTCTTAAATAATTGTTCACCTACTATAAACATCATTATTGCACCCCTCCTTGCAGAGACCCTACTGGTGCTTCTGCGTTGTTGGGACATACATCTGGCTCTTGTAAAAAAGCTTGTTCTGCAGTAGCCGCAAAATCTTCCACCTCAATATTTTCGAACGATGAGCCCGTCTCACACTGATTAGGTTGTGACTGTAAGTCTGATTGTTCATAAAGCACTGTTGGAATACGTTCGTCGGCAGACGCTTGAAGTGACGAAAAAAGCCGTTGTTTCTTCAAGGCATCCATCTTCTTTTTTTCAAACGCGTACCGATTTGAAATCGCTTTTTCTTGTTGACGTAACAGACCAATTTGATAATCTAGTCGACGATCTTCCTCTAAGCCCGATACAGCTTTTCTGTCCTGTAATACTTTAATTTGATCAAGCACCAATGCCTTATCAGCAGAGATACTCATTTTTTTATCCATCGATTTCTCAATCTCACGCTCAACATTATGCCAACGCACCATTCCTCGTTTCAAATAATCCAAGTCACGCTGGGTCATGCCCTTACGTTTCCAAACGGCATGTTTTGAATCCGATAAAAGATGACTATGAGGTTGATAAAACACCTCCTTAGCGCGTTGCCAATCCACATACTCCCACCCAGCCCAAGGTTTAATATAACGTTGTGCCCAACCCACACCTTTTTGATTAAAATAATGGACTAACGTTGTTTCACTCGGTGTTTGGGCACCGTATTTCTGAAGTCGAAGATTAATGGTTGTATTTATTTCAGAAATCAAATGATCAATCTCAGTAATGGCTTGTTGCATGCCAATAAACCGATCGGGGTCAACCCGTTCATCAACAGAGCTCGACTCAAGTTGACGGCTCTGAGATTCAGCATAAACATGATTATTGAAGTAAAAAAAACCAAAAGCTAACAACACAAGATAGACAAGTATGTGTTGTCTTATCATTTTTATATTAAGCATGTTCAATTATTTCCTAACAAATTAATTACTTCAACAATTAACCCGTATCATAGCTTCAAAAAAGAAGGATTGAAAGGCGATCTCTGACTAGCTTTACACTCAGGAATCAGGATAAACTCTGTTATGATAAAAAGCACTAACCGTAACCGCAAAGAGCTTTTTACATGTCTTCAACCACAGAATTCAACACGCAACACCCCGTACTGGTAACGGGAGCTACTGGCTATATTGGGGGGCGGTTGGTGCCTCGATTGTTGGCGTTGGGGCATCGGGTTCGG
>CAYGPY010000048.1:0-13697 GCA_964351765.1 uncultured Vampirovibrionales bacterium | reverse complement strand
AACGTTCTTTTAGGTGAGTGTAATTGCAGTTCTGCACTGATGGTTTTACCCATAACACTCATCGCTCGTTCCACATCCATTTTCTTGGGTGTTACTAAATCAGCACGATGACCGCGCCATAATGCCTTGGCTTTATCGCCACCCACGTCACGAGCGACTTCACCGGTGAGTTGAATAACGCCTTGAGTCAGAGCGCGTCGAGCTTCATCATCTAAGCCACCGCCATATTCAATGTTGTCGATGGTGAGCGCCGGATTTTTGTCTTCATCAACGGCCCAGTACAAAAACGATGTCGCTACGTTTTTGCCGGTTTCTTCATCAATTACTTCAACCAATTGAATGGCTGAATGCATGAGGTAATCTAAAATAGAACGACGTGAATGAGCGTTGTTTAAAGCCACACAACAGCTGCTGTAGTTACCCTGAAAGAGATCGTGACCAGGTTGGCGATCCCATATTTTAACAACGTAATCAGGCTCACGTGTTTTTGGTGCCGTTTTGGCCTTGAGCAATATATCGGTCACTCTGTTGAGTTGTCGAGCTAGATCTAAATCCAGTGCGTCGTTATTTGCAAGGCAATGTTTAATTTGGCCGATGAGATGGCCTAAGCCGTCGGGTGCCATTTTTTCGTTTTTAACGTGTGTTAGTTTACCGTTGCTGATTTTATAGCCTTCGGATTTGGTGATGGTATTAAACAACGCATTTTTACCGGCTTTGTTATTGGCTTCCATCAATATGCCTGGTGTGCCTTTAGCACGGCTTCCCATAAGGTCAGTTAAAATCGCCATTAATGTTGAATTGGCTTGATCCAATAATTCAGGTCGGCTCATAATTTTATTCTTTTTGGCTAGCACAGGGGATTGCTCAGTACCGTAGTGAAGCCATTTGTCATAATCCAGTCCAAGAGTCTCAAATTCGGCTTTGGTTTGAGTGTTCATTTTTCCGGGGGCACTTTCGGGATCCTGAATCCAATCCATGAAGGTGCCATTTGCTGTTTTTTGGACGATGGCTTTTAAGTCGGCTGCAACTTCAGGTTTCATGCTTTTAAGTGCAATGGCGACTTTGTTGATGTAGGCCATGTTCCAAACGTCTAAATCCATGGTGGCTTCGTCAACTTCAACCCCTGCTGATTGAAGCATTGTGGAGAGGTATTGTTTTTTTAGACGTTGTAGGGGTGCAGTACTGTTAAGGATGGTATTTAGTTTTGAAATGCTACCTTGCTGCTGCTCTTTTGTAGGTTTTGGTTGGTTTTCGGGTTCTTTTGGTGGATGTCCCATAATCGCTCGTCTTTCTTCGGCTGCAATCATGAGGGGGTCTAATTGAGATGCTGTATCAGGTAAAATGCCAGCACTTAGGGTTAGTAGTGCCTCTTTGTTATTCATATCGGGTTCGGCATCAACCAGCTCTTTTAGTTTATAGAGCGTTTCTGTGGGTAGGTTTGCTAAGGGTTTACAGAGCGTCATAAAATCTTTAAGATGTTTTACACCTTGTTGTTGTTTTGTGTTCATCACGCCAGAGCCACTTAAATAGGTCACTACAAAATTAGGGGTAGCCACATCAGGGTAGTCACGCATCACTTTTTCAAACCACGTTTGCCCTAGCTTTTGATTTTTGAATGACGCAATACTGCTTAAGGCAGAACGAAGAAGAGGACTGGTTACCTTGGCTTGTGGCGTGGTGTTAAGCCAGTTTGTGGCGCCATTGGGGTGTTTTGGTAAATCTTGTGCTTGGTTCGGCTGGAGTGGTGCAAGGGTTTTCTGAAATACTTGTGGAAGAGTAATGTTTTTGTTCTTGTTTTCGGATTCAATTAATTCTTCAATTAAATCTATTTTTACACTATCGGATTTAAAAGACTCAACCACGGAGGCAATATTTGTTACCCCTTGAGCCATTACTTGTTTGAGAAAGGTTAGTTTGATGTCATCACTATTGAGTGAAGCGATACTTTTAAGTAAGGCTGGACTTGAAGAGATCTTTCGGGCTAAATGTTGAGCGTTCTTAATAACCATCGTTAACAGTTCAGCTTTGTCTTCATCCGAAGATAAATTAGCGATATGCGGGATTAACGCTAATGAGGCGTTCGTCTCATTAGGATCAGAAGTGAACCCTATTGTTAATAGCTCCTTGAGAAGGACTTGGTTTTGAATGGAATGAAGCGCATGGAGAACTGTGCGATTAAAAATCTTCTTGTTTGAGCAGCGTTTTAACATATCAGCGAGATGGGTTTCATCAGATATTGTTGGCAGAATTTGATTGATAATGTTCTGTATAAACGGTCTCTGATCGCTTTGTTCTATGATCGATGTGGCTACTGTGTAGCGCATTGTTTCATCAGGTAATAGGCTAATACCTTGTACACCTAGTTGCTGCATATCTGGATTGCCTGCTTGCAAACAATGTTGAATGATAGCGAGTTGTAATTCACCGTCGGCAGGTAAGGCTTTAAACACAGTATTAAAAATACTTTGGTTTGTTTTGGGATTATTAACGATAGAGTTTAAGAGTGTTTGTAGTTGCTGCGTGGTGAGTCTTGACGCAATAGGTTCAAGTGAAACATGTAGGCCTGCTGGGGAATACGATGCTTTTTTACAAAACGCATTAAGTAGATCGAACTGCGCAATGGGATCGTTTAGATCACAAATGACTTCAAGTAATTGTGTTCCAGTGCTTGCCGGTAACATTGTTTCACTTTCAAAATATTCTGTTAAAAACCGGGCTTGGGTTGATTCATCATGCCATTTTAGAGATTGAACTGTTGATTTTAGGGCGGCAGCTTGGTGATGCAGGAGTGGATTAACGGTAGGGCGCTCTTGAACTGTTTGGTTAAGCTTGGTGCGAAGTTCATCTAAGCTTCTTTGCATTGACATAGAAGGCACAATGGCATCCAGATAAGGTACGGCTTGCTTGAGTAAATCGTTGTTTTCAAATTCGCAAAGTCTTTGTAATGCCTGGGCTACTATTATTCCGTCTTCACTTTGTAAGGTTTTTAGATAATAAGGTAGCTTAGTGGCTTCATCGGGTAAGTTTTTGATAGCGCGACTGATAGCATGAAAGAGAATCGGATTTGGGTCGTCGCTATAGATATCAAGGTAGTGGCGAATGTGCTTAGGGGATTCTAAATAATCAACGCATCTAGCCCCAGCTCGATTTATTTCAGGATCTTTATGGTTTAGCATTTTTTCAATGAACTGAATTTTATCCGAATCATTGTCTAGAGCTTTAACAAATTGATATCCATAACCAATCGCAGATGAATTGCCTGTTTTCAAAAGATCGTTTAAGAGTGCCTTATTATAGTAAGGGGTTTGGAAAGTAACCGTGGTTTTACTTGAAGAATAAAGAAGTTTGAATGCTAAGTTCGGGTTAGGGTGTTTTATTACTTGTTGTGTTAAAACAAAACGGTTGTCCTCGTTGGTAAGCGAACTTAGGGCTAAGCTTGATGCTTGCTGTAGTTTTAGGCTGGATGACATTAAGGCTTCTTGTATCGCCCATGCTCGAAGCTCGTCGTTTACCAAGCCTTTAAATTTTTCCATAGCTTTTTGTGGGGCATCTGTATACATGCTGCCTTTTTTAATCTCTTGAAAAAGAGCCTCAACTTGAGCACGTTCGGCATCTGTAGGGGCGTAGTCTGTAAGGGCTGTAGGTAGGGTAACAGCATCCGTGGCTGTTTTCGTCTTGCCAAAATGAACACTATCCACAGCAGGTGAAAAGTGCATGGCAGGCGTGCTAGCAAAGAGATTCGTTTTTTTAGGGGTTTTGATGTGTGGGGTTTGGGCAATATGTCCAAATAAATTAATAGGCAAGTTCATTAAAATGTAATCCTTAGAAAAGAGAGGTAATTGAAGCTTTGTGAATAAATAAAACCTCTCCAAAGATCGGATTGCCTAGTATTCGTATGAAATAGCGGAGGATGTTACAAAACGAAATAGTGAATACGACGTGAAAAAAATTCCAAAAGAAAAGCACACCCTGAGGATGTGCGCGCTATGAGGAGTTAACTGTTGTTGAAGTGAAAAGTGAAAGAGTAGTTTTAAGAAGAAGAGTATTAAGGAGAGTTGTTAGTTAAGGAGAGACAACATCATTGAAAAGTGGATGGGGATGAACACACTGTATGAACGAAATGGGGAAAAATAGTGACGCGAGAAATGAGGCCATTCTCGATTGTCATACTGATGTTAAACACAACGACTCAACTCTGATGTAGAAGAGGTATCGTACAAAGGGCAAAATGCTTTATTTTAAGCCCTAAACCCTTTTACTGACTTGGTATACACCCTGTTTTTACCCCGTTTTTTGCCGAAATCGGCTATTTTATGCCTTAAAACTTTAGGAAAATGTTACATCCCTTAGCAAAACAGCCCTAAAAACACCTAAATCAACCCTTTAAAAGCTAAAAACGACCCCAAAGCGCGGTGTGCTTTACGGGATCGTGATCAAAAAAGAGGGGGCTGGTTGTAAATGAGCTTAGTTAGGTGGTGGTGTTCTCAAACGTATCGGCCTGAGCTATCAGGCTATCACCACTTGGTTTACTCTGTGCTGTGGTTGTTGAGGCTTTGGTGGCCGCGGGTATCGTGTGATTGTTCTTTTTTACGGCGCTATGATTGGGTAAGGTTTTTTTTGCTAAAAACGTGAGAAGACACTCTTCATGCATATTGGTCATGGTGAATCAATCCTGCTGGGGTTGGTTTTTCTTGATTTTATCTCAAGAAAATAAGGGGAAACACGGTAAGGTCGAGGAATAATTTCGCGTCAAGAACGTCAAACGTTATGAATCGATAGCTTCAGTATGACAGGTTACCCCATCACTTTCATCAGCCAAGGGTTCTAAAGCATTTGTAGTAAAAACCACCTTGAAATGGCCATTTGGCCTAGACCAAATTACCTTCGTACAGACGCGTTAAAGCACTCTTATTTGCCTTTAATATATGCTCAAAACTCTTTTATAGTGGGCTTTTAGAGGTGTCGGTTGGAAGTGGCTTCAGCTTCTTTTCGGCCTTTTGCCCGCTAAACATACCTAAAAAGGCACCCGTAATTGGCCCAACAATAGGAACATGCTGACCAGCCGAATACCCAATTGCCATACCCGTTAAGGCGCTGTCCCATTCTGGATTTAGCTTGTTATCGTGATCAATGGCCGTGTGTTGTTCACTCATCACGTTAATAGCGCGAAAGGAGTTCACGTATTTGACGTTTCCGGTCATGTTTAAGCCCACCATGCACACCATTGTGCTGGAAAGCCCTAGTGTTACTAGTAAAATACTAGTTATAACGCCCACGCGAATATATTGACCTAATAAATATTGAAGATTACTGTAAAATCGTCGAAAATAAGAAGAGCACTGATAATGCTGCCGCAAAGACTGCAATAAGCACGATATTTTGTTGTGTTGAGGGTTGCGGGGCATTGAAATTAGCTCATACTGTTAATAACGACGTTTTAATGAAAGTAGATGCGATTGAACGGTTTTCTACCAATCTATATAAATAAAACCCGACAAGGGGCAAAAATTGCCTTGATTATGGCTGTGTTGCTGAGTTTTCAGCTTGTTGTGATTCCGTTTTCTAGTGCTCAGAAATCCTTGCCAGCAGAGCCTGTTGACCTCAGTGAGGTGCGTGCGGACTTGCAAAAGCTTGATGCCACCCTTTATGGTGGAGGCACCGCGGGCGAACCCGGTGAGGGCACGCCTGAAAATGGTTTGAATTCAGGTATGAATGGGGGACTCGGTGAGCTGGATTTACCTGCTGCGGACTTAACCACACGGGCGATTTATCGCGATTATCTACGACGAGCCAGTGGGATTAGCCGGACGTTACTCTCGATTCAACGTCGGATGGACGCTGCCAATTGGACTTTGTCGCTTCAACAGTTGGGCGCGCTTTCTCAAGGAGTGGTCTCTCAAAACGAACGCTTTAGAGACACGTTTGACCACGGTGAGGAAAGTTTTTACTCGTACCAGCTGATTCAACAAGCCGTGACGGAGCTGGATTCGGCCATGGATTACTGGCGAAAAACCAATCGCTACCAAAGTACCTATCGCGGCACCACCATCGAAAAAGCCGATGATGACGAGGTGTTAAAGCTAAAGCTAGAAAAAGTGTTCTCGATTATTGAGGAGCTAAAAGCACTCGAAGTCGCTCGCCGAGCCCTCGATAAGCTCGACACGGCAGCATACCCATAACAATTTGACGTGCTCTAGGTTTGTAATAAAGTTCGTTCGCACTTGTTATATAGAGGGTTTTTGGGGTGGTTTTTAGGGCATGCTTTTGCTAAAGTAGAGGCATCTTTATAGCATTATTATTTTATTTAGTAACTAGGAGAGACTCATGGCCGTGACTACACCAACCTCAATTCCATCAGATATTAAAGACCCTAGCCTTGCCCCACAGGGTAAGCACCAGATTGAATGGGCAAACCGTGATATGCCTGTATTACAGCAAATTCGTGAGCGCTTTGAAAAAGAACAACCTCTTAAAGGTGTTCGTATCGCCGCTTGTGCACACGTTACAAAAGAAACCGCTAACTTGGCTCGTACCCTTAAAGCCGGTGGCGCTGAAGCAATCTTGATTGCCAGCAACCCACTCTCCACGCAAGATGATGTTGCGGCGTCCTTGGTTGAAGACTATGGCGTTTCGGTTTACGCTCATAAAGGCGAAAGCATCGAAACCTATCTCAAGCACGTTGATATTGCCTTGAACCACAAGCCAAACATCTTGATTGATGATGGATCTGACGTGGTAGCGACCTTAGTAAAAGATCGTCCAGAGTTGATTGATGACGTAATTGGTTCAACTGAAGAAACTACCACGGGTATTGTTCGCTTAAACGCGATGGCAGCTGATGGTAAATTACCTTGGCCTGCAATTGCCGTAAATGACGCGCAAACCAAGCACTTCTTTGATAACCGTTACGGTACAGGTCAAAGCACCATGGACGGCATTATGCGAGCCACCAACATTTTGCTGGCTGGTAAGAATGTTGTTGTTGTGGGCTATGGCTGGTGTGGTCGTGGTTGTGCAATGCGTGCCAATGGCATGGGTGCCAACGTCATCGTTACTGAAGTGGATCCAGTGCGCGCTCTTGAAGCGGTAATGGATGGCTATAGAGTAATGCCAATGATGGAAGCCGCAAAAATTGGTGATGTGTTTGTAACCTTAACGGGTAACCGTCACGTTATTGATACCAAGCACTTTGAGTTAATGAAAGATAATGCCGTTGTAGCTAACAGTGGTCACTTCGATCTTGAGTTGAACCTTGAAGGCTTAGCTGGTATTGCCAAAGAACGCACACAAATCCGTACCTTTATGGAAGAGTTCAAGTTGCCAAACGGCAACCGTGTGATGGTTCTTGGTGAAGGTCGTTTGATTAACTTGGCTGCTGCCGAAGGGCACCCAGCGAGTGTTATGGATATGAGCTTTGCCAACCAAGCCCTTGCTGCTGAGTACCTTGTGAAAAACAAAGGCAAGTTAGAAAACGCTGTTCATAAATTACCAGCTCAAGTGGATGTGGATATTGCTACCTTGAAGCTAAAAGCAATGAGCGTTGGTATTGATGAATTAACACCATCGATGGTTGAGTATATGAACAGCTGGACTGTTGGAACCTAATTCATTCTAATTAATTTAGTTTCTGAGTCTGCTTTGCATTCTTGATAAACACAAAAACGAGCCTGTAACATTTGTTATCAGGCTCGTTTTAATTTTTAAAATTATTTAAATTTAGTGTTGTGCTCCTCTTTTACTGTATTGCATTGGGGTAATTGGTTGGTGTTGATTCGTTTTATCAAAACCAACAACGGGGTATCGTTTCTGTGTGGGCCCTCCTCTATTAACGTATTGGGAAAAATCACACGCCACCCTTGTTGTGCAACCATGGATGCTGCAATAACAAGGGTGATTGTGATATTAAATTCCTAATTTTTTAGGGTTTTTAGGAAGGTTAGCTCGGGCTTTTTAGTAGCCACCACCGCCACCACCTGTACCTGCACCACCGGTTCCGGCTCCGCCAACATTAACCACTGGCGGTGCTGCTGCACCTGCGCCACCTGTTCCGGCTCCGCCTGTTCCCGCGGCACCTGCGCCACCTGTTCCGGCGGCACCGGTATCAGCGGCTTGCTGACCTGGAACGGCTCCGCCTGATTGACCACTAAATGCTTGAAGCATCATACCAATCAGTTGAACCATACTTGTCATTATGCTTGCCATGTCGGCTTGTGGGGCTTCTGCTGAAAACGGTGTTCCAATACCTGCTTGACCTGCTTGTCCAGCTTGACCTGCTAATCCAGCAGGTGCGCCAAGTCCGGCAACGCTTGAAGCGGCTTGTTGTGCAACGCCTGCAGCACCACTATTTAGTCCTGCACCACCATATAATCCTGCTGTTCCTGCTGCGCCGGTTCCGGCACCACCAATATTTCCCATAGGCATAGGCATAAGCTCTCTCCTTTATACCGTTGTTGAGTTAAATCCCAGTGCACTCTGCACAATGATGTATTTGATAAATCAATACCGCTTCTCTGTTGATATTAATGACGGCGTTTAAAGACATCTGTTAGACAGACACGATAACGTACAATCACTGAATCAAAAGGTACAATTTAAATAGGGGGGATCTCTCTCTGTCTTAAGTTCTTACGTTAGGCAATTAATAAAATATGTACTCATTACATAGCTCTCTATCAAAATAAAAAAAGATTACTCAGCTCAATTGCCTGTTTTAATAAAAATTGAAATAACTTCTTACAGAGTGACTTATAATGTATATCTTTGGGCTATCGTTTGTAAGTGTGTGAACGGTATTACTAAAATAAAAAGAGACTCCACGCGTTAATTTTTTATACAAGGGTGGAGACTACGTTTCGATAGTCATCAAAAAGAGCCTGTAACCAATCGGTTCAGGCTCTTTTTAAGTGCTCCTTGTTATTTATGTGCTAATAAATAATGGTTGTAAATTGCTCCTTTACGGTTTTTTGGGGAGTAACATAGTGCTCATTTTTGTTGCGTGTATTGAGAGGTAATTAAAAACAAAAATGGCTGTGGTGGACGTTTAGAAAATAGTATGTGATTTATATACTGTGAAACTTTAGCTCTAGTAGCCACCGCCTGCGCCACCAGCGCCGCCGGCCATTACTAGAGGGGGAGCTGCACCACCAGCAGGGGCTCCACCAGGAGCGCCAATGTCAGACATAGCTCCACCAAGGGCAGGGGTTGCGGCACCATCGCCAGCAGGGGCTTCAGCTCCCGCGGCGCCATATGTTGCTCCAGGGGCTGCATCACCAGCAGGGGCTTCTGCGCCATCGCCAACAGGTGCTTCAGCTCCTGCATCGGCTTCTTGACCGTCTCCTTTATCACAGTCATCGTCATCAGCATCCTCTGCTTCTTCTGCACCTTCAGCTTCTTCAGCGCCTTCGGCCTCTTCTGCACCTTCAGCTCCAGCGCCTTCTTCAGCGCCTTCGGCTCCAGCAGCATTGCCAGCGCCTTCAGCACCAAGAGCATCAACAGCGCCTTCAGCACCAAGAGCATCGGCAGCTCCGGATTGGCCTGTAAATGCTTCAATCATTAAGCTCATCATTTCTACAATGTCGGTCATTAACCCCATTACATCTTGTTCTTGGGGGGCACCAGCGCCAGCTGCACCTTCAGCGGCACCCGCTTGGCCAGCTTCACCGGGCTGACCAGTTAAGCCAACACCTGTTGGGGCACTTACACCGGAAATACCTGTAAGACCGGTACCTGCACTACCTGTTTGACCAGTACCTGCGCCACCAGATTGACCACCGTATAATCCAGATGCCCCGGCACCTGCTTGTAATAAATTGGGCATATTAATAGACATATAGGGAGTCTCCTTCTTAAGTCATCGCCCTAAGAATCAAAGCAACACAAGAGATTTATAGCATTATTAATGAAGACTGTTTAGGCATCTGTTATACAGAAACGCAAACAATACATCATCAACCTCTAAAGCTTGCTTAAGGGCGATGGATCTGTCGTTATTTGTTGAATAGGCAATTAAAAGAATAGGCAATTAAAATAAAGAGTTAATATGAAATACTCTCTCTCAGACAATAAAAAAAAGTTATCGGCCAAAATTGCTTGTTTTTACAAGTATTGGAATGTTTTTTACAGAGTGACCTATCACGTATATCGTAGAGGTATCATTTATACGTGGATGTAATGCATTGGTAAAATTAATTGCAGCGGCATTTAATCAACAAAACGATATTTCACAAGTGTCCACAATGCCGAAAGGCCATCCACCCAAGTAATCTTTTTACCTTCGTCAAAGTTGCGTCCAAAGTAGGAAATGGGGGATTCATAAATTCGATAACCCTGCTTTAACACCTTAGCTGTAATTTCTGGTTCGAAGTCAAAGCGGTTACTTTTAATGGTAATACTCTTAACCACGTCGGCCCGAAACGCTTTATAGCACGTTTCCATATCGGTGAGTGTGGTGTTATATAAAATATTGGTAATGAGTGTGAGTAGTTTATTTCCAAAATAATGTAGAATGTTAAATGCTCGAACCGATTTTCCACCACTGAGCCTACTGCCATAAACTACATCGGCACGTTGTTCAAGAATCAGTTGAATCAGCTCTGGGTAATCCTTGGGATCGTATTCCATATCCGCATCCTGAATGACCCAAATATCACCGGTCGCATACTGAAAAGATGTGCGCAATGCCGCACCCTTACCTTGATTTCGGTCGTGATAATACACCTTGTAAGGGGCTTTATCTTCGTAGGTTTTTAAAATATCGCGGGTGCCATCGGTAGACCCATCGTCAACCATTACAATTTCTTTTTCGAGTCCGCAAAAATCTTGAGCCATCACTTTCTCTAAAATTCTCTCAAGAAACGCGACTTCATTGTACACAGGAATGAGAATCGAAATGGTTTTAAAGGAACGGTCAGTCATAGGTGTGGAGATCTTTCTTTGTCAGACGTTGACGAATCAGTAGATAGTTATGCTTGCTCAGGAAGTTGCTTTAATAAATCTTTGGCCGGCATATAGATTGGGCTAATCAATAAACATTGATGTAGCATCAATCGTGCTTCGGGATACTCTTGTTTTAGGTAGCGCCACTGCCCGAGGTGGTAATAAACCTCAGGGTCGTTGGGTAAGTATTTTTGACCTTTGTGCAAACACTCACCCGCTTTACTTAACCAATGCTGGTCAATTTCATTGCCTTCAGCGTGTTGAGCAAACAGATGATTGAGTATGGCACGTCCCATAAATTTAGCACTTTCTAAATTCATCTGAGCCAAGAAATCAACATACAACAACATGTTATTAACGAGCGCCGTTTGACCCGCTTCAAGTAAGTGGCCAATATCGCCCTCAAGATGATTGCGAATTTGAAAGAGTGTTGGGTAGGCTTCCAACTGACCTGTAACAAGCCCAAACAGAGCGGCACACCAATGCGTATTGCGTTGTTCTTTAATGACTCTTATCCAATGTTGTTGAGATAAATGTAATTCACCATCCAACATATGACAGTACCCAGCCTGATAAAAATCACCAATAAGCTGATAGAGCGTACTGGCTTTTTTGTACTCGTGTTGTTTGCGCATAATCAATGCACCCAGCTCAATAATCGCGGTGGCTTCTTGGCGTGAGTAATCTTTGGTGTTATTTAATACCGGTTCCAGCAGCGTAAAAGCTTCAACGGGCTTGTTGTCTTTAAAAAATGTATCCCGTATCGGATGAAGGTATCCCAGATAGCCTTTTTTTTCGGGTTGGGCTGCCATAGTAATGGTGCTCTTACGTTAGAACGATATAGATAGAAATAAAATGACGGTAGCGATTACTGAGTGGGTTTGGTTTTATTCACCAGTTTAGCGGCGGCATCAAGTGCATCGGTTGATGAGGACGATGTTGCCTCTTGGTTGGCCTCAGTAATTTCTTGGAAGATTTCTTCGCGGTAAATTTGAATGTTTTTGGGTGCGTCAATACCGATTTTTACCGAGTCACCACGTGTTTCAAGAACAGTGACAACGATGTTGTTATCAATAATGAGCTTTTGCCCCGTTTTGCGAGTTAGAACAAGCATGTGAGACTACTCCCCTAAAGAAGAGCCAGAGGCTCCAGAAACACCCGCTTCGGCGCTGTTGCTGTCTTCAATCACTTCATCCGGAATCAACCGTTCTTTGGTGGTGTATTTTGTTTCGTTTAACACCACTTGCTGAGCACTGCGTGCGTGCTGGTTAATGATAACCGGCCCAAGTAAGTTTGCCGTCATTTTTTCGGGGTTGCCCTGAGGGATATTCACAATGGTAAGAACCAGTGCATCATCAGGTGTTTTGATCGATAATTTTTCAGCGACCGATTCAGGCAGAACAAATTCGTATTCAACACCAAAGAATTTAGGGTTGGTTACAACAAAGGCCAAATCAGGCTCATCAATCGATTGAAGCCATTTAAAGGGCGAGTCTTCAGCGTGATCTAAGATGATAAAACGGGTGGAATCCTGAAAGCCAAGAATGGGTTCGCCAAATTGGATAACGCGATCCTCTTCAACGTTTACGGTGCCAAAGCGTCCGGTTTCAATACTCAGGGTAGTCATAATAAATCAACGTCTCTCTTATGATTAACAATCTGGCGGGGGCAATAGATCGATACAAGTCGTCTAGCACTCTAGAATGGAGCTGTTTCATCAGATGGACTGACTGGAACAGTTACCACACTATATTATACCTGTATTCTTACTATTGTGTTGGCTTGCGGGACAACTCAACGTAAAGAAGCCTGAAATGAGCTGGAAGTAGGCAGGTAAATTTACAAATGATACTATGACAAGAGGCTCTGAGAGGGGCTTTTCCCTGACCGAATAAACAATCATTGTAACAATGACTTTTTTTATAATTTTATGTCATAATATAGTTACACGTAGTATCAACGGAAAAGACGGTTTGTAATTTAACGGGTTTTTGTTACAAATAGGCCGTTTTAAATAAAATAACTTAAGTTTTTGGTGGGTTGAACCGATACCTTAAGAGTTAAAGCAATGAGGGAAATCCTGAACACGCTTGGTCTTTGACTGGCGATTGCGGATTTAAAAGTTGCGATAACCCTCTGAATAGAGCACCGATGAGCCTAACGGGCGAATCACGGTATTCCAATTCAGAGATAAGGTACAAACCAAAACAATGAGGGAACCTGATGTTGACCAATCATCAGACGTTATCGGCAGAAGAGATGACTCAGTTAGTGAGTGAATGCCGACACATCGCACAAGACCAAGAGCGCTACTCCAAATTTAAGGAGGAGCGTGACGAGCTGCTACGTTTTTGGCTACCGAAAGAAAGCATGAATTAAGCTTTTAAAAAAATAAAGATAAAAAAGAGAGAGCCTGCACATTGCAGGCTCTCTCTTTTTTTGTTTAGATAGCTGAAATAACAGTGTTTCTAGGGTATAGTAGGGTGGTTATTAACAACGTTTTAGAGGGGATCGGTTGACGACGGCCACACAATCAAACACCGCAATGATACCGCATTTGATTGATGGTGTGTTTGGGTCGGGGAAAACCACTCAGCTTCTGGAACACACCAGTACGTTGCTTCGTACTCAGCCGAGTAATGCCGTGCTGATTTTGTGTGGGAATCACAGCCGGCAATCGCAATTTAGAGAGCGCCTTTTGGCGGGGCTTGATGTGCCTTTGTCGCAAGTTCCTATTTATACCTATGCGGGGTTGGTGCGTA
>CAYGPY010000047.1:7296-13737 GCA_964351765.1 uncultured Vampirovibrionales bacterium | reverse complement strand
CAATTGCTGCAGCGTTGTTCTCTTGAATCAACAGAACCTCTGCTTCTGTTTCAGCATTAATCAAATCCACAGCCTGTTGCGCTTCCGCTTCAGCCTGATCAGCTTGACCCTGAACCTGGGCTGTTAACTGTTCTTGTAAAGCTAACTGACGCTTGTTTTGCTCTTCAGCTTCAGCGTTAATCGATTGAAGAAGACTGGTTTCACCAGCATTAATGCTGTTGTCACGACTACTCGCTGCTGAAATCAAGATTGGTGATGTATAGTCAGCAACTTCCCTTTGCTGGCCTTCAGAACCAACAGTCATCATAATCTGACGACCATCCCCATCCAAATTAGGAATTTGGAAATGCTGATCGATACGATCTTGAAGACTAAGCTTGAACTCAGTTGGAATAGGACGGAATACTTCGTTACGAGTATCCTCACGTAAGGCTGCCAGTTCTTCGGTATTCAATGTTTCAATAATGTTGCCTTCTTCATCAAACACGTTGCCGTTCGGGTCAACAATGTTACCGTCCTCATTTACAACAGGAACATTGTCACTGTCTTCAAATGCGCTAAACATGTCACGAATTTCTTGAGGGTAGTACCCTTCAAGAGCCGCTTTTTCAATTTCAGTGTTAAAGAAAGCAGTACCTACAGCACGTGCTGGAACCAAAGAAGTGAATTCTTCAATAAAAGAACGAACTTGTGAGTACATCGCGTTTTCATAAAGCACTTGGTTATTTTCATTACCAATTTGGCTTTTGATGTTCCAAGCAGATAAATCAGCATCATCAGGTGAAGCACTAGAGATAAAAGTGTTCTGCCCATTAGCAAACACATCCGTTAATACATAGACTAACGCTTCTTCATTAGGAGCCCAACCTACTGACAGATTCACATCTGTTGCATAACGGTCAAAGGAATCCGTTGTGATACTTTCGGTTACTCGTAATGGCGCTGTTTCAAAACATTCGAAACTATGAACACCAGGAATTTTAAGTGAACGGCCTGGATCGACAACAGAATCATTGCTTGTAGGGTCACCTGGGTTACCAAAGGTTTTTACAACACAGTGTGAGCCAGCAGCAACTTCATCGGTGGTGGCTCTAAGTCCTGCTTGAAAAAAACCATAGCCTACTGGTACAGCCAAAACTGAAGCAGCCAGAGCTGCGCCAGCAACTTTAAGCTTACTAAGTCGTTGACGGTCTTCGCCTTGAACGCCTTCGTCATCAACTTTACCGGGAACGGTTTTAGATAGAGTATCTCTGACGTTTCGTCCAAATTGAACTTGTTGTTTTTTAGGTAGTTGCTGGCCAAACGACACAGCAGGATTAAATGTTGTATTCATGAGGAATAAATCTCCAATTATTAATGTTACGAGTAAGGGGGAAATATATAGGTATATAGGGGGGAAATAAATCAAAGTTGTGACCACTCGTCATACAAATGACTGTGATCGTAAGCTATCAAAATCAAAACAAAACCTTCGATTGTCTTTTTTGATTTATTTGGTGAGGAATTTGGTTATTTTGTTACAAAAGTAATTAATTGAATAGCCCTTCAATTAAGAAAGATCATAACGTTACAAAAAACAGGGCGCCTCTGACGAGACACCCTGCTATTATATTTGCTACTAAATTAATCCTAAGAACTTAGTTATTAGGATCATTAAAATCTTCGTGAACTTCTTCAAGCGTAACGTGGTCGCCAATGTCTACGCCCTCAAAGAATTCGTAGTCTCTGTAGTCAATTACTCTATCATTTTCATCAGCAGATTCTTGAATCAGAAACGCAAGATCTGTCTTAGTAAAAATACCCAGAGTATAACCCTCAATTAAAAATTCAAATTCCTCAGGGTTATTACGCACGTCAGGAGGGAATGCTTCTGAAAGAACACATCTTAACTCTTCCGCCTCAGCAGCAACGTCATTACATAATGTATTGGCACTATAGGCTTCTTCACTTTCTTCAACAACAGGTGCAACCTCGCCATCGCTGTCAGCAGGTACATCGTCACGATCTATTGATACAGCATCACCGATTTCAACTTCTATTTCTGGGGCTGCATCTTCTACAACGGGCGTTTGAGTTACAGCCGGAGTATCTTCAACCACAACAGCTGTAGGGGCTGGCTCAGAAGGAACACTGGTTTCTGACGATGCGGCTGTCGAACATCCCGCCAAGGCCAAAGCCGCTATAGCTAAAGGAGCAAGACGAGTCATTAGGCCAGAACGTTTTGGAGTCTTATTGGCATTACGGCCTGAAAATAAAACACTGTCTGAATTAGACGTAATTCTTTGAAATGCTTTTGGTGTAATCTGCTGTGTTGGTTGAGCTTGAACAGCAGGCAACGCTGATAAAGTAGTCATAATATAATTTCTCCAAGTTAATTAAGAATGAGGCTAATAATGAGGTTGGTTTTAGGTAAAAATAAAATACGAGTGGTATTGAATGGATATAAATTCTAGAAAATCAGATAATGTTGTTCTGATATTCAGATAAAAACACAATATAAAATTAATTGCTAATCAATTTTGTATTAGAAAAAGATAAATAATATATCCCAATGATCGCATTGAACATTCAATTCATCCAAACGTCACTATTTATATACAGAAAATCTAAACGTCATTGTGTTGAACTTGTTGTTTATACCCTTTTATGTCATCGTTAATAATGTTAAGATATCAATCATAGCCATTATGGAGACGCCTCTCGTGCCTACCTATGAACCCTCAAACAACCCCCTAAAAAAAACCGGTGCAGCTCTAAAAGAACTGATCCTGTTTAAAACAAGCTCCGGTTTGGTTGTTTCCGTACTTGTATCAGCCCTGCTCATCTTTGGCTTATTTAATGTCGCCACAAACTCGGCACACGCCAAAAAACAGGGTGAATACCTTGTTGTGTTTACGGCCAGCTGGTGTGCCAACTGCCGCCAAGTAAACCCAATTGTTCAAAGCATTAGCTCTGAAAGAGGTATTCCTATTATTTCAATTGATGTGGACAACCAGAGCGCACCAAGCAATGCCAATGATTATGGCTTATCTGTTCCCAAAGCCGATCTGCCTCAGGTTTACCATGTTAAAGACGGCAGCACGACACACTTATATGATGGTCGCAGCTTCAGCTATGGCCAAATCCAAGCGCTTAAAGGCTCCATGAGCGGTAAACTCCCTTAGTTTTTAATGCCTCTCTTTGAAAAGGCCCTAAAACTCTAAGGTGTTACTGATTCCGATTTACTAGCCTCTTCAGGAGTAGCTGTTGCTTGCTCTGACACTGTTTCGGTAGCTTCAGCGTCTTCTTCAACCACCTTAGGTTGAGGCTTAATAAAGCTGACTTGACGGCTCTCGTTCATCGATAAACGAGCCTCAATAAAGGAATCACGGGCTTCATCAGGGATTTGAGCACGATCGATCAATTTATCAATGGCGCGTGGGTTCACCTTGAATATTTTATGATGAATGCCCATCTCTAGAGCGATATCCCATACCTTACGGTCGTCATAACTATAGCTGCGTCGATAATTCGACACCATCAACTCGCCTGTGGTTGCCTCAACGGAATGGCCTCCGTTTTCAAAGTACAACTTAAACAGATCTTTTAAATCGCTCATTTCACTCTGCATCATCTGAATTGATTTTTGCAGACGCAAATAACGCTCAAGCAAATAAGGCACATTATCAAACTGACTAATTTGCCAAGCATATTTTTGCTCATAGAGCGCTCTTAGCTTTGGATACACCTTTGCCAAGCACATTGCATCATCCAGAGCACGGTGATTGACATGGCTATCAAATTTAAATTTATCCAGTAATGAGGACAATCCGTGTGAATGCTCATCAGGAAACACACTTCGGTACATTTCAAAGGTATCCACACGTGGGTTCTTAAAGCGTTCGCCAAGAGTAGTCTTGCACGCTTCATTAATAAAGCTGTAGTCAAACAGAGCGTTATGAGCAACATAAGGTAAGTCACCGATGTACTCTAAGAACTTAGGTAAGACGTCTTCGATATTAGGGGCTTCTTCAACCATCTCTTGAGAGATGTTATGGATTAAAAAGCTGGAGTGGCGGATTTCTTGCTGTGGATTGACCAAGGCGGTAAACGTATCAACGACTTCCCCGTCAATCAAACGACATGCAGCAATCTCGATCAGTTTCTCACTCTTGTGATCGAGTCCTGTGGTTTCGGTATCAAGAACAATGATTTCGTTCACATCAATATCAATGGCCGCATGTTCAGCAGCGCGAGCCTCTGGCCCAGAAGAAGGTGTTGAAGACACAATAATTTCCTTTATCAATAGACAGTGCATGTGCTTTAACTCGTCATACACGTTTAATAAAACTATTATACCTCTGTCAAAAAAGGATTCAAGCCATGAATGTATAAACAACAATTAAACCGGTAGAACATTAGACTCATAACGAATCGTGCTCTACCGGCTCAATAAACAAAGTGTAAATTAGAAAGTATTAATTATAAGGTTATGAACGCTTGCTGCCACGCTTGCCAAAGTTTTTAGCGGCTTCAACAGCGGCAATCGAATCAACCTCACCATAGCCTTGATGCGTATCAGGATAGCCATCTAACTTCACGGCTGTCTTAATTAGAATCTTACGGGCTTGGGCTGGGGTTAAGTTTGGATTGGCATCAAACATCAAACTAAACAGACCAGACACATACGGTCCAGAGAAAGACGTTCCATTTACCAATTCAATCGGACGCTCGCCATTCTCGTAGCTGTAAACCGACATATCCACACCCGGAGCCAAGATGGTTGGGGTTAGCTTGTCGTTTAAAGCATCACCAGCGCTACTAAAGTCAGCAAGAACGTGTTGACTACGGTCATCATCAAAGCCACGGGTATTTGATGCACCAACCAGAATCACTTTATCTAAGCAGTAATCAAGAATCTCTTTATCCTTACTGGTCAATTTATCGATATCCATACCAAACAAGCCCAGGGTACCTACGCTTGGAATACCAATCTCTTCACCACTGTTACCCGCAGAGAATACGATTTGAATACCAGCTCGTTCAGCCAGATCAACCACTTTCTTGAATTCTTTTAACACATCACGCACATCTTTAAACATCAGCACGCTATTGTCATTAAAGCCCCACGAGTTGTTGATGACTTTGATGTTGTTTTCACCACGAAGCTTACCTTCAATGATTTTTTTGTACACATCCATCGGATCCGCACCAGCAAAGTCTGGCCATTTATCGGAGTATACCAACGCATCGGGTGCCACACCTTTAATGTGACCATTACCCGCAGCCGTTGTCATAACCATCGTTGGGTGAGAATGCTCTGGACTTTTAGCGCTCGGTGGTAACTTCACGCGATCTTGGAAGGCTTCCGTGTTGCCTTTATCCACATAGCCACCATCAATAATGGCCATCTCAACACCTTTACCCGTAATCCCTTGAGCATGAAGCTTTTCAACACCCAAGCCAGGGTTCAACATATCTTTGATCAAGTCATGATCAGGGTGATCCGGCTCTAATCCGTGACGATTGGCTAACAAGGCAGAAGCCGCTTGTCGTCTAAAGTCAGGGTTATCGGTTGTGGTGATGAATTCTTTAAGTTCATCATCCCCTTTTTTAAATTGGTATAACGCATTAGAAGCGGCAATACGAACGGCGCGTTGCAAGCGCGATGTATCAGGGTTTGCCATCACGCGTACAAGTTCTTCACGTGTTGATTTAATTTCACGCCAACTTCTGTTGTCGTTTGCATCAGGGGCTAATTTAGCCAAATGCTCAGGCACATAACGACGCAAACCAACATCATTCAAGGCAGCTGTCATCACATCCAAGGCTTCGGAACTACCAATACGGCCTAAGGCTACCAAGGCATTCAAGCGAATGTTAGCGCCATCCAAAGCAGGTTTACCACGGTAGCTTGGATTTTTATTCCAATCAATCATACCGCCTAGTGGATCGCGAACTTTTTCAATCAATGCCTCAACACTCGACAAGTCTTTGGTGGTACCCAATACACGGGCTGCTAACATCCGTGTTTCTGGCACAGTGTTGTGGTTTAACAACTTCATCAGGTAAGGACGATAATTATCCATACGACCCTTTACCTTGTCCAAAAATTCTTGGTCGGTTTGGGTGCGGGCGTACTGTTCATGAATTTTCTCAAGATCGTCTTTACCATCTTGTGAGGACAGCAAGTCGGTTAAACGAGGCTCAAAGTTAGCACGAATGGTTTCAATCGCCTCAGCCTCAAAGCTGGTTTTATCACTCGCCATTACGTCTAAGACTTTATGAGCAAAGCCATCTGAGTTTTCCATCGGTGACTCATCAGCAATGGTTAGGGCTTGATAAATTGATGATAGCAAGGTCATTTGCTGCTCATCAGTTAAGCGAGGCATTGGGCTTCTCAACATTTCAAAAATGCGCTCAACCGCTGCATCGTCTTTCAAGCTCACCAGTAGCAAGTTG
>CAYGPY010000047.1:0-7286 GCA_964351765.1 uncultured Vampirovibrionales bacterium | reverse complement strand
CAAGTTGCTTTGCAAACGGATACTTTCTTTTTGCTCAGGTGTACTTGCCGTCGGCTCAATCGACATTTCTTTTAGGGTTTGGCGTGCTTTCTTAACGGTTTCACTCGCCAAGGATCCACTCATTGGCCCTGCCATCTGACCCAACACGAGCATCGCAACCTGACGGGCTTGGGTGTCGTAGTCTTTATCGACGGCAACAGCACGCAAGTGGTTTGCATAACGATCGCCTTCAAAGGCAATGTTTTGAAGGAAGGCTTGGAAGTCTTGAACCGGTTCTTCCGCTTCGCCACCCATTAAGGCTGCCATGGGGTTACTGTTGCCCACAATTTCCATATAAAAACGTGGGTTTAGTAATTCCATCACTTTTTGCTTAGCAGTCCGTTCATTACTTCCTACCAAGGCATTTAAAGCAACTTGGCGGATTTCAGGGTTCTCGTTACGTAAGAACGGATAGATATCTGAGCTATAGCTCAGCTGTCTGCGCTCACCTAAAATACCAAGTACTTTCGCTTTTAAGCTAGGGCTATTACTGCCCAAAGCTTTTTTAAGATAGGCGTTGGTTTGGTTGTCATCCATTTCAGCCATACCGTCAACCAAGCCATTGATAAGCTCGTTGGCAATTTGGTGTTGGCGTTGCAAGCTTTGAATTTCTTGACGCACATCGGTTAATGGCACCGACGTACCGTCTTTTAAAACAACTTCAACGTCTTGCTTTAGTTTTTCAACTTCAATGGGTCCCAACTCGCGGGCAATATCTTGAATTGGTTTTTGAAATTCTTCTTCTAGACCCGATACAAAATCATCTTCGGCAATCTGCATCGCACGCACCATCTCTTGTGCACGGTAGATATTATTTTCAGCCGCATCAAAAATAGTACTGTACTGGTTGTGCAGGAACGATTTTGAGGAATCTGAATTCAGACGTCCTAGTGTTTCTGTAATGGTGTTCACTTCTTCAAGCATGGCTTCGCGCACTTTAGCACCTTGACCTGCTGGCATACGCATTGGGGCTGCTGTGCCTAGTTGCTCTAGTTGTGTCTTACGCTCGTCGAACTGTTTAATGAGGGTTTCTACCAATTGACCACGGGTGAAACTATCAGGGTGTGTTGACACACCCACGTCTCCAACAGCACGGATAGCTGCAATTCTTACAGACACGTTCTTGTCACTCACAGCCGCTTTTTCAAGAGCAGGGAGCGCCGTAATACTTTGTGCTCGTCCTAGCATTTCAGCGATACCGGCGCGCTCAATCGTATTTTCAGAAGACTCTAAGCCTTTGACAAAATCGGCTTCAATTTTCAGGTGAGGTGCCACATCAAAGTTTTTACCGGCAAAGGTAAGTACTTTTAGCGCTTGTGACGCATTGAGTGAGCTCGCCCCCGACGCGTGAATGGATGCACTCATTGGTACAGGGTTTAACACTGGTGACGATACTGGACTTTTATTAGGACGGTTATGTCCCTTGTCAATAAAACGTACAATATCCGATAATCCGCTCATCTGCATAGATAAAAACTCCCCCAAGTCCCGTAACATGTCGATAACCATCACGGTGGCTAACTATGTGGTTTTAGTAAAACTCTTTTTATTAAATACTCTGTTAAAAAATTGAATCAAGTGAATTTAAAGACCAGCTATAAAGCAACACGGAATAAATTAATTTTGATAAACCCTCTCTTTTTTATTTATTGAAAAACCACTTCACTCTTGGCTCTTCAGTAACATCATTTTCTATGACGAAATAAAAAAGTGTGATTACTCGTATTCAAATGTTTTTAAATACCCCGAAGGCGTCAATAAAAAAGAAGTGAATACACATCCCGAATTGAAACAATAGTACCAATGAATGATGTTTTTGTAAAGATGCTTGTTTTTAGTAGAAAACTGTTGTAACAAGCGTAAAGCCTTTTGTTATAAAGACAAACAGGTTAAATCAAGGCCTACAAGAGTGTAACATGTTGTAACTCATGTCATTTCACATGTGGATCTTTATTTGAAATAAAGAGGTAAGAGCAGCTTTAAAAAAGTATGTTGCAAACGAATCATTTTCAGGCTATAAATATAACCTTGGCTGGGGCATTGGCGCAGTTGGTAGCGCGCTTCAATGGCATTGAAGAGGCCAGGAGTTCGAATCTCCTATGCTCCACCATTTTCTCTCTTTCTCGTCGGTATACTTGTCTTGTTTGGCTTTATTTAGCTAGCGACGTGCCTAAATTCAAGTTATTTTTACTCTTGTCGATACTTTATGCCTCAACCACAACCTGTCTTAAACTTCACAACGGGGCTATTTTATATTATTGGCACGATCAGTGTTTTTATAACGCTGGCAGTAATTACGCTGTAAAAGTGTGGCTAGATCCTGATGGACGCGTTACAACCGATGGCAGTATTAACAGTCCTGGGAAAAGTTTAATAATTCATCTATTTACAAATGGGCGAATCAATAGCCTTGAAGGTGGAATAGCAGGAACTTTTGCCGGAAATTTTAATTGTTCAGGAGCAGCTGCGCTAACCTCGCAACCTGAACGAGTGGCTGATTGGTTTAGCTGGTAATTTGACTAGCACTAATTTTAATTTTGAATCCTTTATAGAGTAGGTCTTCTTACTTATATTAGGACATTTCATGGTTATTCAAGCTAATCCAATACAGTTTCAGCCACTACCAAGCTCACCTGTAAACCAACAGCAGCAGCTTCAACCAAATCCGGTTCAGTTTGGGCATGCGCTTTTAAAAGTTATTAACACACCCCATGCGCCTGCTAGCCCAGATTTTGTGGATCGCATTGAGCGTGGATTAGATATGTTTGACCCTCAACTCCTTAAACATCTTGAAAAATCTGGTACTGAAGTAGTGACCGGCCGATCATTAATCGAAACATTTCCCGAACACACTAACCGTCCTAAAACTGGAGGTAGACCTGGTGAGTTATGGAATTCTGTAGACGGCTTATTTAGATCCGCCTACACCACAAATGCCGGTGAGCAAAACGGAAAGATCGGCGTGTTTGAATTTAGCACACGCCCCATCATTCCAACACCCAATACACCCCCTTTACCACCACCACCTCCTAAAGCAAAAGAACTTGTTATTTTCGATTACGAAAATCCTCAACATATGAAAACGCTTAAGGAACAGCGACCAATCCCTAGCATCGACATCGTAAATCCCGAACGGCTCACTTTATTTCATGCAAGGTACGATGGGGACAATCCATTTGTAGCTTATCACCACCCTAACCCACTTCCTATTTTACGCCACGAAACAGGGCATGCATTAAGCTATTCGGCCCCCTTAACCAGTGACGTTGCGCAGCACTCCTTAAGCAACGATTTTATTGAACACTATCTCGCTGATTTAAACACAATGCCTGAAGAGGTTAAACCTGCGTTAAGCTATTACATCCAGCCCGGTGATGGTACGGAATGCACTGAACAAGGCTGGGAAGAAGCTTTTGCCGAAAGCTTTGCAGCAACACAAGGCAGCGGATGTATTCGTCAAGACGTCATGCATACCTTTTTCAGTAATTCCGTGGACTACGTTCAAGGTATACTGGGAAAACTATAAATGAGAACCTATTAAGACTAATCTAGTATGCCGTTATAACCCACTATTTTTTCTAATATAGTTATGATTAAAACTTTCAACACAATTCAATTTACTGGCAAGCCTCAACAGGGGAATGTTCCACGACGATTCTCTAAGTTTAGTATGCGAAAAAACAAAGCGAGTGATTCAACACAAACCTACTCAACCCATTCGCAACGTGCTAAAAAACCGTCCTTAAAAAAACGTATTGGCATTGGTTTTATAGGCTTATCCACCTTCTTAGGTGTGATCAACATCTTTCCCGTTCGGCCTTTACCTGATTGTATTTCCTCGCCAACAACAATCGTGGTTGATACAACAGAGCCGACACCCGCGATTACCCATAGCGATCCGTATCAAGAATCGGACAGTCCTAGACAGCAACGTATCTCCTCTGTTTTAGAAGCACTCTTACCTGGACCGTATCAATCGCCTTATGATGTGAATCAAGGGCTTGGTGTGATTAATGGCATTCTTTTTGATGTTACTCAGCCTCACCTCAATAACGAGGATTCTCTTGAACAACTTGAAACCATGATTGAAAACAACACACTTCCTGCTGAGCAACAACGCCAACTTGAGATTGCCACTCAGCTCAATGAAATCATTTTACTCAATAGTCATCAGCGTGGCCCCGCTCAAAACGATGCTGAGGCGTTCTCAGAAGCCCTTGCCGTTGTGATTGAGGCCAACACAACACACACTGATGACAGACTCGTTGTTTGTCAGCATCAACTTGTTGATGATTTAAAGTTATTTTTTATCAACCAAAATCATGGTTGGCTGGTTGATAAATTTAGCGAGTTTGAAGAAAGCCCCACCGCAATCTACTTGTTTGGTGGCTCACGAGTCGGTACCACAGGTTGGCAGGAAAACTTACGCGATCGCGGACAGCTAACCAACGCCAATGGACAGCCAATAAACCAAGCACATCACTTGGTTGCATTTTTGATTGAAGGACTAAAAAAAGATGGTGTCTTAGACGTGTCCCCTTATGCCAAAGCATGGATACTTGATGGGGGTCTGTATGCCGAACGCAACCAACCCGATATCGATCTGGGCTATGTTGGCACCCGATTAGGACAACAACTCCGTTCAGGCGACCTAACATGGCACGAACTTCCCCAAGCGTTGCTTGACGATATTGCCTTACCAGCCTAAACACCTATAGAGAGTGAGTTAAGAGTTAATCTTATCTAAAGCACGCGATAAGCGGCGTGATTCGGCTTTTAGATTTTTCTCTGCCTGTTTTTGATACTGCTCTTTAAAGACCTCGGTTTGATACAACGTTTCTTTTTCAAGCAATGTTTTTAATACTGCCAAACGTCCCGATAAAAAATCAGGTTTAGAAACAAGCTCTTTGTATTCATCCACAATGCCTTGCGCATATGTTTTATACGTCACACTATCCTTACCCAAAATAGATAAATCAATATCGGCAATCAACTTGGCATCACGTTGAGAGGCTTCTAGCATATGACTAGGGCGATCGTATAGATACAAGAAAGAGAACATCGCTTTTTTGTCATCATCAGTCATCTTACTGCCCACGTGATCGGTGGCTAAAATCATATCGGCCACATAGGTTTTGTTAAAAGAACTACCCCCACGCGATGACATTAATCCACTTAGAGCCAAGTTCACTGATTTTTTAATCGCATCAGGATCGGTTCTATCATCAACCAAATCATGCATCCACAAGGCGTATTCAAACAAAGCAGGGTGTTTTGGTGCCAACTCAGGATGGTCTTCCATCGCTGTATCAAATTCTTCCAGCACGTTTAGCAAGTGATCCAAATTGTGGTAAGCCCGTTCAGGCGTATCATACTGTTTTAAAACTTCTTTAAATAACTTGCTAACTTTATCTTCAGGCAACCCTAACTCAGTGCTCAAGGCATTAAAGCGCTTCTCTAAAACGTCCACCTTCAGTTGATGAAACACCACTGGTGGCACCATGTTCACCACCACATCACGCCAGCCCGTTAGATTGGTGATGGCTCTAACTTGGCTCGAACTTACTTCAGCCAAGCGCTTTGGAGTCTGGAAAAACACAGTTTGAATATCAGGTTCGACTTCACGGTTGGTGTTGTTGAGAAACGATTCTTCTTCAAAATCCGTGGCGTTTCGCAGGCCACGCAACAGACCAACCGCACCAAATTGCTTTGCTTTTCTAACTAAAAACTGTTTTGCACTTAGCTTACCGATACTTACGTTGGGTAAATCGGACGTCATTTCTTTCAGCATCCGCTGGCGTTCCGCATCACTAAAGTTATAGCGCTTGTTGGGATTAACAGCCATCATCACAATCACTTCATCAAACAGCTTGGCGCCTTCTTCAATCATCCACAAATGCCCATTTGTAGGCGGATCAAAGCTCCCCGCATACACCACTTTTTTAGGTGTATGCGTGCTCAATTCAACCGAATCAGCTTTACTTGCCTGTACTTTTTTTGAACCTGCAAATAAAACACACGTTTCTTGCGTTTGCAAAGGTGCTAGCTTAAACAAAGAAGATGGATAAAATGATACGGCCATAGTGACAATAACCCCTGATGTATATTCGTGTACGCCTCTATACTACGACAAAAATAACGGCAGATCGAGCGTGTTTTAAGGCACCAAAACACGGATATTCATATCAACGATTAAAACAGATCATATAAAATCTGACGGATTTGGTTTGTTTTGTTTTCTAGGATGTATAAATCTTTTCCGTAGATACCCAAGCGGTATTTTCTATTAATGCCCATTCGGGTGTTCACCTCGGCAGGTAGAAATGTGGCATTTTTCTCTACACGATTAGGGACGGTAAAGCCATTTTTAATTGTGTTGTTCGCTGGGCGACGGATTTTTTTCTGTATCTCAATATTTTCAAGATCAATAAAACCATAGCGAGAGTAAGTCTTACTTTCTAGTAATATATCTTGCAGAATACGTTTTTCTTCGCCCCCTACAGGACGAAACATGCCTTGGGCAAGCTGATATCGTGAATCACGTCGTGATACGCCTGTACTTACACCGATCAAATCAACGGGTTCTAACTTGGCAAGATCTAATGAGGATTGCACCACAGGCATCGCCAAGGCATTAAGGCTATTGCAGGGTAAACTTACTAATAACATTGCACACAAACTCATCACGTAATAACGTGGTAACGAACTCTTAAAAAGAGGCGTAGTGAGCATCAAAATCGTTCCTAACATTTCTTACAGCCCTATTATGCCAAAGACACGCGCATTCTCCTAGACGCTCGTTAGCTATAAAGGCATCACCATTTTAACGTCAGAACGTTCGTAGCCTGTTGGCTCGTTGATTTCAACGTGCTTGAAGCCTAGCTTTTCGTAGATATGAATGGCAGGCTTTAAAGTGCTATTGGTGTACAGCATCAACTCCGGCAAGCCCATATCACGGGCTTTATCAATAATGGCCTGACCCAGTCGTGTTCCTACTTGATGCCCTTGCGCTTCAGGGCGCACACCCATCTTGGTGAGTTCATAAATCTGGCGACCCATGCTGTCTTTGTGTGGCATTAGCGCGCAGCACCCTAAAACAACGTCGGTGCCATTCTCCTGAGTCCCGATGGCATAAAACACCTCACCACCGGCTTTAATTATAAATTTTTCAGGGTCTGACAACACCGTCTCGTCAACCTCTTCCATCACAAAATACTGACGAATCCAGTCGGCATTAATATCATAGA
>CAYGPY010000046.1:449-13980 GCA_964351765.1 uncultured Vampirovibrionales bacterium | reverse complement strand
CTTCTAGAGCGGTATGACGCGCTTTTGAATCGGTTTCTTGATAGACCTTCCAGTAAGGTTCTGCGATTCTGCGTGGTACATACACACGCCGGTTGTTGGTTTCAACGTGAATCATATTCACGGCTTGATAAAGCTGATTACTAGGTAGTTTATTGTAATAACCACGAAGTTCTTTTTTGAATTCAGGCTCTACGTCACTATCCCACTGAACAAAATCCACTACCTTGTACAGTTGGTTTGTGCCACCACCGGCAGAATAGGCCCACATATTATGATGGATACCATGATAAATCACCCAGCTGCCCATCATCACAAAAAGAGTAAGGGCAATCACACCAAGATGTCGCCATTGTTTTAGGCTCGCTAGCACAATGGCAGCCGTCATAAATAAAACAAAGCCCACTACTTTAATCCACACCACAAAACCTATAACAAACGCACACCCTAAGGTCAGTGCTAAAGGAGTCGTGTTAGCTGCTTTTGTATTTTTATTTTCGGTGATGTGATGAATGAGCCCGCATAATAAACTGAGTCCTAACAGAACGGAAAAGGTGTAGAGGGTTTCGGTTAGCACAGCATGTTCATAAAAAAGTTGATTGACTGAACACTGAATCAATAATCCTGAAAACAGTGCAACACGTTTTTTATTAAACAAACGATAACTTGTTTCAGCCGTAATAAACGCGATTAAAATGCCAAGCATATTTTGAAGAAAGACTACACTCACAAAGAAAACAACTTCGTGGACAATCCCTGTAACAGCTCGAACGGTTGCCATAATAGCAAGTAAAAACAGTGGGTACCCAGCGGTTCGCTCCACAACAAACCGAGACCAATCCCCTTGAAGTAAGGCATTGGCGGTAGCTAAATACGCTTTGCTATCGGGAAAGAGTTCAAGGTTAACGCCTAAGGAAAATACCAAACGAACTAAAATTCCTACGCCAAGCAGCATAAACAAATAGGACTTAGGGAGTGTCCAAAGTCGTTGTTTTTCTTGTGTGTGAATCTCTGTTGTCATTGAAGCTCTCTCGATAAAGGATGGCTTAGGTGTTTTTTGTTTTAGTATTTGAACGACAGGAATAGCCGAGATATCCAAAACACAGTAAGAGCCCTAGTAAGCTCCCAGCAAGACCAAGTGGAAATCGTTTTTCCTGATAATCAAATTGTACCTTGTGTTTTCCTTTAGGCATAGCAATAGCCATAAACCGATGGTTGGCCATAACTATTTTGACAGGCTCATCATCAATACTTGCTTGCCAACCTGGATACCACGATTCAGTTAATACAAGATGGGACTGAGCATAGGGCGAGTTGATATCAAGGGTAATATGTTCGTAGTTGTCTGTTGTAAGCGAGACGGACGTATCGTGCGATGCTGCCAAGGGCTGTATGGTTTTCTCTGTCAATGGCGTAGCATTATTGGGTTCGCTTTGATGTAGTTCCACAATTTGTTGGTTCGACGGGGCTGATTGAAAGTGTTCGGTCAGGATTTTATAGATCTCTAAGTTTTCAGTGTTATACATCGCATTGGGAGCCAAATAAGCTCTTGGAACGCTATTGTTTACTTTCATTACTCGAACGTTGTACAGGCGATCTTTACCGATTTCGGTGAAAGCCTCTGTGTCCCATAATGTATTTTTATTTTGCTCACGTGAAGGCGTAACCACATAATCGATACTGGATAATTCCATCAATTCAGCAAGGTTGTTGGCTGTCATGACAACATCCATCTGCTTGTGCGTTTTGGGTTGCAATGGAGCAAAACGTCCATTTTGATAATGTACGCCAAAACTTGTGCCGTAATTAAAGAGCAATCGATTTTGATTGTAGAGAATTCGGAATATCCAAGGGTAATAAAAATGATCGGGGCGACCGTCTAGATTATAGGCGTCTTTAATACGGTTTAAAACCCGTTTTTCTTCTTTGTACTCATCAAAATCAACCGTATCGTCGTAAAAAACAAGGGCAGGTTTTTCAAATGAAACGGGTTCGCCTCGATCGGCATCAATAATCTCAAGCGCTTTTGGCCGAAGACGCTCTGCCACCAAAGAGGTCGGTGCCAGTGGAATATAATTCTGATGCATGATCGTTACGTCCGCCACACCCACAAGGGCAAGAACAATAACCCATTGTTTTAGATGACGATAACCAAGCCACAAGGGCAAGCATAGTAGGGTCAGCAATAATACTAAGTGGCCAGCCAGCCCTAAAATATGTGGCCCTCGTTGATAGTAGTGTGCCCCCCAAGATACGGAGCGCTCCATTTCATGTGTCCATATCCAGAGATTACTCGGTATGTGAACAAAGACAAACAGCCCAATTGTGATCATGCTGAGTGACACCATAAAACGTCGAATTAATGGCCAGTAACTTAGTTTTTCTTGCCATTGCGTGTCATTTTTTAGTTTGTAAAATAACGTTTGGAGTCCAATGCTGGCTGAGATAATAAATCCGATATTAGCCCAGAAAACAAGTTTTTCCAGATAACGATGATAATTAAGTGGTGAGAACACCTTCAGAAGAATCGGGAAATACGGGGCAAACAATCCGAAGCTAAGCAGCAAGGCAATGCTTGATAAAGCAAGCCAAAAGCGGCTGGCTTTAAAGGCAAACCGCCAAGCCAACACGGCAAACAAAATTGTTATCAAACCGTTATACACGCTGTCTACCCAAGCTTCTCTAAAGGCAGGGTATAAAAACATCCCTAGGAAATGAGGCCCTGTGTAGTTAAAAGTGTTGTATTTACTGCCGTAGAAAAAGGGTAAAATAAATTCGATAAGGCGATGAGGCGGAAACGACCAGAGCGTAATCTCATAAAAATCCAGTGGCTCTTGCCGAACCGAGTGACTCATTAATTGCAGCGTTGGTAGAATCTGAATCAAGGCAATGAGCCCGGCCAAGCCAAAGCTAATGCCTAAATAGAAGACGGCGATGCCCATTTGTTTAAGAGGAGGGTGACTTGATGTAGGTTTCAGAATTATTGGTTCGGAGTTGTTATTGGTGTTTGTTTGGTTACGATGAAAGAATGAAAAAAAACACCACAGCGTGCAGAAAACACCTAGGAACATGGCATTAAACCCATCACCGGCTAAAAGCATCATTGCTGTGCATAAGGCGGTAAAACAGGCGTAGCGAAGGGATTGATGTTGGTAAGCCCGAATAAAACATGCCAGCCCCAACGGAGCCCATACCACGGCTGGCAGGTAATTAATGTTATCGCTAATGCACAACACATAACCCGACAGACTATAAATAAGGCCACCCCAAAACGCGACCCATTTATTCAATCCAATCGATCGGCATAAGAAGAAACCAGCCAAAGGTGCCATTAAACAATGTACTAGTACAAACCATGTAATGCCGTGGGCAATGGTGGGGGTGAGAAAAAAAGTGATGTTAAATGGATAGAAAAACTGGTGAGAAGGTTCCGCAATAAAGGGCACGCCACCTGACATAGTGGGGGTCCAGAACGGAAGCTCACCATGCTTTAAGCGTTCTACCATATATGTTTTCATTGGTAGAGCATAAAAAGTTAAATCACGAATAAAAAATTGCTGTAGGCCGCATATAGCCTTCCACCACCACACAAGCCATATTAAGGCGTAGAGTCCCGCTACGCCCCACGCTTTGTTGAGTAGAGTGTCTAGATTACCAATAAATGATTGTAGATAGGCTAATAGCCCCTCGCTTCGTCGAGGAGTGCTTTGGGCGTACTGGTTGGGCGGTGTTGATGTTGTCATGTTTACCTGAGTTTCAGAAAAATGGAATACCCTCATCTTATAGGATAAGATAGACTTAAGGTAAGAGTAATGTCAGGGTTAAGAGGCTGAACTTGTATCGGCCGTTTGTTATGATTCACTATCTTATTCATTCATCCTATTGGGACGGCTTTGACCGCCTGAAAACCAATCATCGTTTTTGGGGCTTGGTGGTGCTGATGTTGTGTGGGTTTGTGTTGCGTATCTGGGCGATTGATTTTGGCTTGCCTCATGATGTTCGACCGGATGAAATCCCTAATTTAAAGGTGGTTGTCGAAAATCTGATGGCACCCATCGTGATGAACAATGACTGGCGTTTGCATCCGCATAATTTTAATTATGGTGGTGTGTACTATTACTTATGCACGGTGTTGATGGGGTGGTTTTTTGTTTGGGAAATGCTATCAAGTCATGTGAGTTCCGTGAATGATTTTTTGACGATGTATCAATACCAACCCGATCGATTTCATTTGGTACTGCGCCTGCATAGTGTGTTAATGGGTACGTTATTGATTCCTGTGACGTATTATTTAACGCGCACATTCTTACACTCGGCAAAGACAACATTAAATACCATGCTAGTAGAGACAATGCCTTGGGTTGTTACCTTTTTTGTGGCGACGCATTGGCTGCTTGTTCGAGATAGTCACTTTGGCACCGTCGATAGCACCTTGATTTTCTTTGTAGCGCTATCACTGTTATTAAGTTGTCGCTATATGAATACACTCTTAACAATGAGTGATGAGCAGAAGGAGTCGCCACCAGAACTATTTACACGCGCCATGTTACTGGCTTGCGTGGGCGTGGGATTCGCATGGGGGGTGAAGGCACCTGGAATACTATGTATGGTGCCTTTAAGTGTTTGCTTGTTTCAACGCTCTTTACGGTCGGAACATATTTATTGGGGGCGCTTTTTAACGGATCTTTTTCAAGCCAGTTTTGTTGTTGCTTTTATTTACGTGCTTTGCAACCCGTGGGTTATTTTAGATAGTCGTGCTTTTTTACAATCCACGGCTTATGAAGGCTGGCACTATTTTAACTTCTCGCTGCAAAATATTCCTACAGGCTGGGTGTTCTATCCCACCTTTGCCATGAATTTGGGCTTGGGCTGGGTTGTTGTTGCATTGAGTGGTGTGGGTATGGCGAGTTTGTTTTGTGAAAAAGATAGATCGCTTCGGCTTAATCATTGGATGTTGTTCTCGTTTTTGATTGTGTTTAGCTTGTCGTTGGGCTTTAACATGCGTGTGATGGTGCGCTATATGTTACCGATGCTGCCTGTACTGCTTTTTTATACAGCGTGGGGCATTTGCGGTATTACTTCCTGGATGCTTAAGGCACTGATAGATAGCAACAAAATAAAGACCACTGCCAAAGTGATGCCACTGGTATTGCTGCTCACTTTGGCTGTTCTCGTCAATGCAACGTCGTTTGGGTATGCTATTGCTTGGAACCAATTAATCGCGCAGCCTGACACACGCGAGATTGCTGCCAGTTGGATTATTCAACACGCACCAGAAAACACACCTGTGGCCACAGGTCCCCGCTTAGGTCAAATGCGATTGCCTCCTAACTATGGCCGACTTACTGTTGAGGCAGGTCCTAATGTGATGCGTCCTCCAGCAAAAGTTGAGTTAAGTACCTTAGATATACTAACCAAAAATATAAATACCTATCGTGATTCCTCGGTGCTCCAGAAAATGGGAATTCGTTACGTCACCCTGTTTCGCGGGCATCCATTGTTCTCAAATGCAGCGTGGGATTTTCAGCATTATTTATCATCATATAAACTGGACTACCGAGTCACGCCCTTGCGCCCCTATTCGGACTGGAAAGATGTGGGAGCATTTGAACCTATGGATGCGATGATGATGCCTTTCCTGCCTTCACGATTGATTGCTAACCCAGGTCCTGAAGTCTTTATTTTTGATATGCAATCTGAGGCGCCTGACGATCAAAAGGATGAAGCTCAGCGTTTATTTAAGACGAACCCTGAATCGTAGACGGTGAGTTTATCGGTATGGACGTCATAGATGTTAATATCAGGCCCTGGTCTCGAAACACCTGATAAATCGCTAAAGGGGAGATAGAAGGCATCAATTTGATCGTAATGATTGGCTGGATGTTTGATATCATTATCACTAGCATTGAACGAGGCAACTGTTTTATATTGTAAGGAAGCGGCAAGTTTTTCATATTCTTGGGCTGGGGCGTTATATAAAAACAAAGGAGATTGTGCAAGAATAACAAACTCAAGTCCTAGTTTTTTTATAGTGGCTTCATCGGTATAGGTGGAAAGATTATACTCGTGACGTTTTGGTGATACGGGACTAGACACGGCTTTTTCTGAATAGTGATAAGGCGATACGGGATTTTGTTGCTCATTACCTGCGTTAAACTTTGGATTGCGCGGAGGCGATAAAAAATATTTATGAAACGTATAGGGCATATCAATGTGTGCCAGCGGAAGGCCAATGCCTATTTTTGCTTCAAGCGATGTGGTGTTTTCGATCAGCCAGTTACGCGCCAGCGTTCGCGTGTCAGGCGTAGCAAGAAGACGATCAAGGGTGATACTATAAAAAAGTGACGTGCTACCAATCGCTAATGTGATTAGGGTTAGGCTGGCAATAGCAAGTTTTGATGACTGTGGTTGTTTTAGACGTTGTAATACCATGTCGGCAATAATACTAACCATGTGTGCCCCATAAACCAGTAGTGGTGGGATAATAGGCAGCACATAACGCACATAGTTATAATGGGCGTTACCCATTGTGATGTAATAACCCAAAATAAAACTAGCAAGGATGATGTGTTTTGGTTGGCGTGTGATGAAGGCATGGAGAAACCCAGTGGCGCTAAACACAAAAAGAAATGGGCGTAGGCCAAACCATAAACTAAACGAGATGTGATACCACCACCCTAAAGGTAATCCGGCAGGATCCCCAGACATGGTACGAGTTTGATCGATGAAGTGGGCAAGGAATAACGGGTAGTCTAATAACACATAGGGACTGGCTACTAAAAAACCAAAGGCACTCAGTCCAATAATTTTTAGTAGTATCACCACATCCTTGGGTGTTGATAACCATGTTTTCAAAGAGAATGATGATGATGTGTTTTGTTCTCTACTCGCAAAATAGAACGCCAAGATGACAGGCAGTAATACCAAACCGCATGGGTATTTAACACTGGCGGATAGTCCCGATAACATAGCGGCCCACCATAAAAAAGAAGTTTTTTGTGAGCGGTAATAAGCAAGCGTTATAGTGAGTGTTGTTGTGGTGAAGAAGGTGGCCATGGTATCGGTTACGCCAAAGTGAGCGTCACGAACAGGTAGGTAGCACACGGCCATAAAGAAGGCGGCGATTAAGCCGGTATAAACTTGTGCCGGTTTAAAACTATTTTTTCTCTCCTTGGTTATAGCGTCAGAAAACCAAAAGTGACCTAGCCAATACACGGAGATGACTGTTAATGCCCCGAAGATAGCCGACACGAATCGGGACAAGTAGAAAAATGCGGTCCAATCTGATTGGTAGAGGGTGAGGAAGGCATCAAAATTGGGGAATACCCCTGCAAAATGACCCAACATATAATACAGAGCGTAGACGACCCCGACCGTGTATATATAGAGGCTAGGGTAAAAGAAGAACTTGGGATTGAGACTGCCGTTGCCTTCAGCAAAGGAGCCAAAGATAGTGCGAATGATGGCATCACTCACGTGGTTTTCATCGGGGCGGGCTAAATTGGGTAAGCCAAAATCAAGGCCATAAAACCGAAGTACCAAGCCGATGATAAAAATACCGAATAAAATCAGTTTATGTTGTTTGCTGAGTTGCCACATATTTTATATTATAGGTGATTAATCAAGAGGCTTTAGTATTGGTTTGGATACGGCTCTAGTCACCGAGAGAAATACCAACCCCACGAGCACTGTGAACCAAAGCACTATCGAGTTTGACGTAGTTGTATTCTGAAATAGCACTCTTAATCGGCACAGAGATAATATCAGGGTGACGGTAGGATACCATCAAGCCAAACTTACCTTCTAAAGCGAGTTCAGCCGCTTTTACACCAAACTGGGTGGCTAAAATTCGGTCATAGGCAATGGGAGAACCACCACGTTGCAAGTGACCCAAAATCATAACGCGTGATTCAGCATCAATCTTGTCTTTGAGCTCTTCTTGCAATCGGTGACCCACGCCACCCAATACTTTGTTTTTATAGCCCGGCTCGTTACTCTCGCGAGAAACCACATCGCCACCTAAGGGCTTGGCTCCTTCAGCAATCAATACAATGGCAAAGCCACGGCCTTTTTCAACCATCAAGTTGATATGGGCAGCCACTTTATCAATGTCATAATCAAGTTCAGGAATCAGTGCTACGTGGGCACCACCAGCCAAAGCCGAACTAAGCGTAATCCAACCTGCATCGCGCCCCATCAGTTCCATAATCATCACACGGTTATGACTCGCTGCTGTGGTGACTAGGCGGTCAACCGCTTCGGTCGCCACTTGCACGGCAGAGTGATAGCCAAATGTGAGGTCGGTTGAGGATAAATCGTTATCAATGGTTTTAGGAACACCAATAATGTTGATGCCTTTTTCATAAAGCTTCTGGGCAATGGCCATCGAGCCTTCGCCACCAATACTGATAATGGCGTGAATGCCTAGTTTTTCAATGCGATCGATGAGTTCATCACTGCGATCTTCTTCTGTCCAAGTGCCATCTTCGTTTTGAACTGGCCAGTGAAATGGCCCGCCTTTATTGGTAGTTTTGATAATCGTACCGCCACGAATATGGATACCAGAAACCGTTTTACTGTCCAGTAGAACCACTTCCATTGGGTCACGCAAGATGCCGTTAAACGCTTCAATACTGCCGAGTACTTCCCAGTCAGGTAAGTTTTCTGTACGACGCACAACGGCGCGAATAACCGCGTTAAGGCCAGGGCAATCACCGCCGCCAGTCATAACAAGAATACGTTTTTTATTGGGCATAATAAATGAACTACCTACATTAGGGTTGCTTACGATAAAAAAGAAACGAGGATGTTGTGTTGCAATCTGAAGGTCAGATCAAAATTATAATTAAGAAGTGAAGTATTGAAACACCGTTTCTGTGAAGTACTATGTTACATCGTTCAAACTCAGTTCGCAATGCAGGTCATCGGTTTAATGGAGAATCCGAAAATCCTTGAGGATGTTTGTTTGTAGAATGTTAAAATAAAGGTGATGAAGTAAACCTGAGAAAAATAATTTTTCGGCCTAAGTGAAGGACTGATAATCGATGAACCGTGAAATCAAAACTGCTGTAACCAAGTTTATCCCCAACAATCCAGTGCTATCACAGGTGATTGTCGAGGAGATGAAGAATGTGTTTGGCTCAAAGATGATTCCTGAAGAAATGGCAAAAATGATTGTACGTTTTGGTTTGAATTTGTCTCGAGATATGGATGCAGAGGTCGATAGTAAGGTGTTTCGAGAGAAATTAGGGAGTTACATCTATCAGACCCGCCCTCGGTTTATGAAGCAGATTATGGGGGGCAAGCGCTAATTAATCGGTTAAGGCCATTGTTTTTATAATGGGTTTGAACGCCGTGTTTTACTGGTGTTTACTGCCTGTTTTTTCTACAATGTTAGGGTTATGCAATCAATCATTTACTTATTTTTAGGTGGTGGCCTTGGTGCCCTGTCCCGCTATGGTGTCTCAGTGATGATGACCCAATGGCTTGGTGCCGGTTTCCCGTTTGGCACCGTAATGGTAAACCTTCTGGGTAGTTTTATCTTAGGGGCACTTGTTGGGTTGACTGAGGTTCGGTTTGACGGCGTGGCAAGTAATATTCCCCCAGCAGTGCGATATATGGCCATGATTGGCTTTTTAGGTGCGTTTACTACTTTCTCTACCTTTGAGATGGAATCGTATTTAATGTTTAAAGAAGGGCAACTCTTTAAATTGGCACTAAACCTTGTGGGCAGTGTTTTTGCAGGCTTCTTTCTTGTTTGGCTTGGCTATAACTGGGGCCGCTGGTTTTTTAGCAATCCGGAGTGGAATTAGTCCATTCTTGAATCGGGAACATTTTAATGGACTCAGCGACCTTATAACGTTGCTCCCTTAGTTTTATCCTCCTTGGCTTCACTCTTTAACAATGGATGTATCTATCATGCAATCTCAATGTAAGACAAACACGGTAACGAATAAGAAATCCCGTGGTTTCATTATTCGAATGATTCAAAAGCTAGTTGGTATGATCATTATGGCTGGTGTCATTGCGATGCTGGCGATTGGTGTATTTGTCTATAAATCCACAGAAGATCTCCCTAATATTGATAAAATGGTGCGTATGGGGGTCAATCCATCGCGTTGGACACAAGTATTGGCCACCGATGGTACGCCTATTCTGTCTTACGGAAAATACCATCACCGTGATGTGAGTTTGGATCAGGTATCTCCGCATTTTGTGGATGCCTTGATTGCCACAGAGGATAGACGCTTTTTTAAACACAAGGGCGTCGATCCGATTGCGATTGCTCGGGCGATGGTTCGTAACGTGACCAAAGGTAAAATGCTGGAAGGGGGGTCAACACTCACTCAGCAATTGGCGCGTAATGTGTTTTTATCCAACGAGCGATCGTTCAAGCGGAAAATCCGTGAGGCGTCGTTAGCGTGGAAACTCGAACAAGAACTCGAAAAAGAAGAAATTCTTGAGCTCTATATTAACAATACCTATTTTGGTGAAGGCGCCTACGGTATTGAAGCGGCCAGTGAAGTGTACTTTGGTAAAAAGCCCGGTAGCTTAACTCTTGATGAAGCGGCACTGTTGGCAGGGATGCCTCAGGCACCGTCTCGGTATAACCCATATCTCAATCCCAAGGATGCCAAAGCACGACGTGATGAGGTGATTGATAACCTGCTTGAGGTAGAAAAAATCAGCGCGGCTGATTGCGAGAAATTTAAAAAGAAACCGCTCAAGCTCAACAAAGCCAACCGTGCCTTATCCGCCTCAAACAAAGCGCCCTATTTTAACCGGTATGTGATGAATCAGGTGATGAAGCACTTTGACTTGGATGAGCAATCCTTTTGGCATAGTGGATTAAAAATCTATACAACACTCAACTTACGTGCTCAGCGCGCAGCTCAAACCGCACTTGTTTCTGAATCAAGTAACTTTGGTCGTACGGGTTTAAAACAACAAGGTGCTGTGCTTAGTATTGATCCAAAGTCAGGTGCGTTGCTCGCTTATATCGGTGGTAAAGATTATCAAGAATCGCAGTTTGATCGGGTGGTTCAGGCGACACGCTCACCGGGATCGTTGTTTAAAGTGTTTACTTACACAACAGCCATTGATAAAGGGTTTGAACCCACACGTGTTTATTTGGATGAGCCGATTAGTTTTGGCAACTGGCGCCCGATGAACTATGATAAAGGCCACCACGGTTATATGACCATGGCAGGTGCATTGGCACGTTCTAACAATGTGATTGCGGTTAAGGTGATGAATGACGTCACGCCAGAGGCCACCATTGATGTGGCTCGCCGAATGGGGATTCATTCAAAATTGGATCCGGGTTTGGCACTAACCTTGGGTGGATCGGGTGTAAACCTCTTAGAGATCACCTCGGCTATTGGTGTTCTTGCCAACCAAGGTGTTCGGGTAGAACCCTATGCGGTTGAAAAAATTGTGGATTCTGATGGAAAGTTGATTTATCGTCATCACGGTACCCAAGTTAATGTGTTGTCTCGTACCACGGTCGATACCATGGTGAAGATGATGTCGGGTGTGGTGAAACTGGGAACTGGGCGTCGTGCTAATATTGGGCGTCCGATGGCCGGAAAAACGGGGACCAGTGATGACTATCGTGATGCGTGGTTTATTGGTTACACCCCTAATGTGATTACAGGTGTGTGGGTTGGTAATGACGACAACAGTTCGATGAAAGGGATGTCAGGCGGTGGGCTGCCGGCTCAAATTTGGCGTACTTATATGCAGTCCTATATGTCAGGGCGGATGCTCGCCAATTTTGATTTGTCGTATAGTAAATCGTTGGCCGATGCTGATTTTACGAGTTATGATTTGGATAATTTAAGTGATGGTGAGAACAACAACCCGCTTGCGGTTAATGAAGTGCAACCGGGTTTACTCGATACCAATGATCCGAATGCGCCGGATATGGCTGATATGGAGCCCTTGGTTCCTGATGATGGCTACCAAGTGATTCAACCTAATTCGTCACAGCAACCAAATGCTGTAGGGATGTCTCAGCCCCAAAATGTTGCACCTATTGGCCCACCGGCGCCCAATGCACCGAAACCACCAGCTCAAAGAAATCAGCCACCTCCTCAAGCACCACGTTATGATGTGATTCCTGTGCCTCAACCTGTGCCATCACAGCAACGATAATCATCAATACAAAACGACGTCCGTCTGATAAAGCTACCGTCTGAACGTCGTTAAGTTTTTAATTTTTATATACCTTTGTCTGTTGTTATTTAGGCAAAGGCTTGAATACCGATATTACCTAGTGTGCTTTCAACACTGTTGGTGGCACCTAATTCACGATAGAGCTTCTTTTTATCGGTGTAAATCTGTTGTTCACTTTTGTTGGTAAGATTATTACCCGTCACACGTTCAGCAACACGATAACCAATGGTGTCAGCAATGCCTTCTTCATGTTGTGAGTTACCATCTTGGCTGGTTGCCGCGTGAACCAATTCGTGAACAATGGTTTTTACATTGTTGGGATCACGAACAATGATTTTTGTGCTGTTGCCTCGACTGATGGCTACACCTTGTACGTTTGGTCCACCGGGATCACCAACTTCAATGCTGAGACCTTGTCTCTGAGCTTCGGCTAGTAGTTTGGCACCTTCAGGATCTTGTGCAATTTTATCAAGGTTGGCTTGCAGTGTCGCATTGTTTGCACCTAAGTCACTAGTATCAATATTGCCGGGAGCAACATCACGTACTGCTACTGGTGCGTTGCCAAAGGTACTAACATCGTTGGCACCCGCAGGCGCGCTTCTGTCAAAAGACGGTGTGCCTTGACCTGTGGCTTGTCCAAGAACCATGGTGAGTAACTGAACAAGTAACTGTAAAATTTGTTCTGGACCTTGGCCTTGTTGACCTGCTGCACCGATTGGTGTTCCAGCGTTACCGGCTAGGCCGGATAATCCGCCCATACCAAGTCCGCCTAAGCTGCTTAAGCCTAAGCCACCACCCATACCTAAGCCGGCTGATGCACCGCCAAGGTTTAAGTTACTTAAAGATTGATTGAGTTGTCCAAGACCTGTGCTACCACCTGTTAGATTGGGTGGGATCGCTGCTTGGATTAACGGGGGCAATGACGCCATGGGAAGTGTCCTCTCAGTTCTCACATTATTAATAGGCATTGGGGTGTTACCAGAAGAACAATCAACACGGTTCTCATTAAAGAAAACGGGTTGTTTTGCAAGGCAGGCCAAGCATATAAATAATTAAAATGAATACTCTCTACAAAAATAAAAACAATGCTAGGAGTGAAATTGCCTAAAACGATGCTTTTTGTTACATTTATAAAAGGTAGTGGTAACATCCTTGACGATAGGGGCTTATACATTTGCTTGGGCAGTCAAAACTACATGCAATAACGGAATATACACAGCGAACGACCCAGAATAATGATCGTTTGACGTTGAAACCGCTTCGCTTTTCTTCGGTGCTGGCGTGCGATATCGGCGGGCGCGGTTCGTTTCGATTACAAGGAATGTTTGAAAAAGACGACGTTAATCAGGCCGACTTA
>CAYGPY010000046.1:0-439 GCA_964351765.1 uncultured Vampirovibrionales bacterium | reverse complement strand
TATTTGAACCCTTAAGCCCGCAACACACCACCGATGTGGTTGAGTTTGAATTTGGCTCAGCAGGAGCACCTCAGAAACGTAATGCTATCTATAAACAATGGGCCGATGAAATGCTTGCTTTGGTGCAGGCTCAGCCTGAACGATTTAATAGTGATCCGATTCGAGCGATTGGTATTGCCTTTCCCGGTACGGTTGATATGGATACTCAAGTGTTGGTACGGGGCGATAATCTTTCGATGAACTCAGGGGTGGCTTGGGAGAATATCGATTTAAATAAAACGTTTGTTCCTGTTTTAAAACGTACTTTTACGAACGCGGGTTTAAAAAATAGTATTGCTGATGATATTAAAGTAACTGCTGCTAATGATTTGGTGGCTGGTATTCTAGGCGAGCGTGCTTATGGTAGTGGCCGTGATTTTGAAAGGGGCGTGTTTCGTTT
>CAYGPY010000045.1:6686-14134 GCA_964351765.1 uncultured Vampirovibrionales bacterium | reverse complement strand
AAAT
Source organism: uncultured Vampirovibrionales bacterium (assembly GCA_964351765.1). Taxonomy (GTDB): domain Bacteria; phylum Cyanobacteriota; class Vampirovibrionia; order Vampirovibrionales; family Vampirovibrionaceae; genus CAYGPY01. The sequence goes on along the minus strand of CAYGPY010000045.1, from coordinate 14,130 downwards.
GGTCACCGGAATCATCAGTAGTAGCGGATTTTGACCAATACTCACGGCGGTGTCCGCTAAGATGGGCAGAATCATTTCCACTGAGGCGATGTTGGTGGTGAACTCGGTTAAGAACGTCATAAAGGTATTCAGTGTTGCAACCAACAACACCGGATGCCAAGACGAGACCACACTAAGCTGACTCCCCAACCACATCGACAAGCCACTGTCTTTCATCCCACTGGCAAGGGCAAAGCCACCGCCAAACAAAATCACAATGCCCCACGGCAAGCGAATGGTATCATGCCAATTGATCAAACGCTCGTTGGCTTCTTTGGCTTTTGAACTTGGTATCATAAACAGCAACAATGCCATCATCATTGCCACCGTGCCATCATCCATAAATGGCAACCAACCACCCCAACCGTGCAATACAAACTCACCGGCACGAATATCCGAACGCGTCATCCACAACAAGGCCGTGGTTATAAAAACCGTGCCCACCCATTTTTCTTCGTAGCTCATTTTGCCCAGTTCACGATACTGCGAGTTAAAAATTTCAGGATCCGCCACCAACGATTTTGACGTATCTTCACCATGTTTACAACGCGGACAAAAACGATGGGTAAGAAACAACCACGCCCCACCCATCATGCACATCGATAACGGCAGGGCAAAAAACATCCAACCGCCAAACGAAATGGGAGGCGCATCAGGAAAGTACAACAGCATTTTGTTGACAAACGATAAATTGGGTGGCGTGCCAATCAGGGTACCAATACCACCTATCGAGCTACTGTAAGCAATACCCATCAGTAATCCCGCACTAAAATTGGTCACGGTTTCAGTTTTACCAATAGCCTCTTCCAAATTCAAAATAATCGCCATCGCAATAGGAATCATCATCATCGTGGTCGCCGTGTTGGACATCCACATGCTTAAAAACCCGCAGGCCAGCATAAAACCCAGCATTAATCGTCCTGGGCTTAAACCCACTTTACTAATGATCTCAAGGGCAATACGCTTATGCAGCTTGCATTTTTCCATAGCCAGCGCAATAACAAACCCGCCAATAAAGAGAAAAATAATCCAATTAAAATACAGCGTGGAGACCTTCTGGCCTTCCATAATTCCCAACAGAGGAAATAACACCACGGGCAGCATCGCTGTAGCAGCAAGAGGAATGGCTTCAGTAATCCACCACACAGCCATCCACACCGCCACGCCAGCCATGCGAGTCATTTCAGGGTGTTGCGGATCTAAGTTTGCAAACAGCATAATAAGCACACACAGCAGCGGCCCAGCGACTAAGAAGGTTAGGTTTTTTATTGAAGGTAGATTTGTTGGGTAGTTACTCACACCCATATTGATTCTTCCCCGCTTACTCATAACACTACCCTTTGGGCAGTAGCAGAACCTGTTCCTGTTCTGCACTTGCCCTCTCACTTTATTATTATATTTTTATTTGCATGCCGTGTCAGGGAAAAGCAATGCATTGTTACCGTATTCGACTTAAACCAACATACGCTACAATAGAGAGATACAAATTAAGTACGTATTAAGAGGGCCTCTTCCGATGACGACAGCAACCAGCACTGAGACTAAAGCATTAACTGACTTAAAAGCCTATTTAGCCGAGATGGCTGACTTAGGTGCCGTGAGAAGCCTGTTGGGCTGGGACACTGAAACCCATATGTGTAAAGGTGGCGCACAAGCTCGCGGACACATGATGGCCACGATGGCTCGCATTTCACACCAACGCCGCACCAGTCCAGAGCTCAATAAGTTGCTTTCTCAACTTGAAAAAGCAGGCGCTGTCGAAGCACTCGCCCCCATTGATCAAAAACTCATTCAGGTCGCTCGCAAAGATTTTGATAAAGCCACCAAGCTCTCCTCTAAACTGGTGGAGTCCATGGCTCAAGCGACCTCTGAAGCGCACACACTTTGGATTGAAGCCCGCGAAAAACAATCTTTTTCACACTTCTTGCCTATTCTTGAGCGTATTGTCGATCTCAACAAGCAAAAAACCGAAGAACTCGGCTATCAAAACTCGCCCTATGATGCCCTACTTGATGGCTATGAAGAGAACCTGACTGTGGATCAAATTGATCCTGTGTTTAAAACAATGAAAGCCGGCGTTGTGGACTTACTGCAACGCATTCAAGCCAGTGATGTGTATAAAAAGCAAGCTAAAGAAACCTCGTGCTTAGCCGGTACGTATGACACCAGTAAGCAACTCGAATTCTCTCGGTGGTTGCTTAATGAAATGGGCTTTGCTGATGAGCATTGCCGGTTGGATTTAGCCGTGCACCCGTTTAGTACCAACACGACCAGTAATGATATTCGGCTAACCACACGTATTCATGAAAACGATGTCTTCTCTGCGATTTCTTCGACCATGCATGAAGGTGGGCACGGGTTGTATGAACACGGTATTGATATCGGCTTAATGCGCACGCCTTTAGGTGGAGGCACAAGTCTTGGTATTCATGAGTCCCAATCACGCATGTGGGAAAATCTGATTGGTCGTAGTCATGCTTTTTGGGTGCATTACTTACCCGCGCTTCAAAAGACGTTTCCTGAGCAACTTAAATCCGTTTCGGTGGATAAATTCTATCAAGCCATCAACCGTGTTCGCCCTTCATTTATTCGAGTAGAAGCCGATGAAGTCACGTACAACCTGCATATTGTTATTCGCTATGAAATTGAACGTGACATTATTGAAGGTCGTCTCGCTCTCAAAGATATTCCTGAAGCATGGAATAGCAAGTATGAAAGCTATTTGGGCATCACGCCTGATAACGATACATTGGGCTGCCTTCAGGACGTGCATTGGTCGCACGGAAGTTTTGGTTACTTTCCGACTTATAGCTTAGGCAATCTCTACTCGTCTCAGTTCTATAACACCATGGGCTCAGAGCTTGGCGATCTCAACACGTTCTTGTCCAAAGGCGAGTTGGGCACACTCAAAACATGGCTCAACAAAGCCATTCACTTTTCAGGACGCTCTGAAAATGCCGATGACATTGCCAAGCGAGTTAGCGGTGAGTTACTTAACCCAACCTACTTTATTGATTATCTAAACTCAAAATATACATCTCTGTATGATCTTTAAAACGAAAGCAACGACACTATGATTATTAATGTAGAACGGTTTATCAGTCAATCGCTCTCACCAGCCTTTGTGCTATCAGCCATCACGCTGATGACCGTTAGTATCCACAACCGCGTGCTAACTATTAGCGCACGCGTGCGAGAACTAAACAAGGAAGCCCGAACAGAAGTGTGCGAGCTGCGCCTAGCCGAAGCCCGTAAGCAAGTTGAGTTCTTCTTTTTTCGTCTGGAGAATCTCCGGCAAGGGCTCTTTCTGCTTTATGCAGCAATGGCGCTCACCATTTTTACAGCCATCGCGATTGCCCTGCAAGAGTTGCATCTCTTTCCCGAAAAATTTAACATTCCTGTGTGGAGCTTTTTGCTGGCCTTGGTGCTTGTACTAACCTCGGTATTTAAAGAAGCCGAATCCGTTGCGTTGAACTACAAATCGCTTGAAGTGGATTCGTCGTCGCTCCTTAATGCCACGGTGCCTGACCTTGAAGAACTAACAACTCAAGAAACGAAGGATGATAAATAGCTAAAAGCAAAGAAAGCCGTTTGAGCAAAAAATTGTTATAATAGTGTCATCGTATTGATTATGACGTACGAACATCAATCATTAGTTATGGGGAGATGAATCCAATGAGCAAACCTTTAGAATTAAGCAAGGCATCCAAGCTTGATCTTACGAAAGATTTAGTGAGTAGTTTTTTACAAGGCGAATGTGGTAAAACCGTTAAAGCCAGTGACCTTGCTGATCTATTTAATGAAGTGTATGAAGGCATTGATGCCAAGTACCCATAAACCGAAGACAAGCGTGTTGGCCTTGGCTTATAACGCGTATTTTGTTGTGTGTATTAGGTAACACCCTTTGACGGACACAAGCAAAACCGATGATTCTTTAATAAAGACTGAGACGCCTTCAGATGTAGAAACAACTGCTTCTGAAACATCTCAGTCTTTTACGCATTGTTTATCACATCAATGGCGTGGGATAAAACTGTTTGATCTAGTGTGTATTGTCCTAATGTGTGCGGGCATGAGCTGGGTGTACTGGTACTGTGTGAACAACCATGTGCTAGGCTTTACCCACGATGATGGTATTTATACCATTGCCGCAAAATCATTGGCTCAAGGCGATGGTTTTTGGTTGCTTCAAATCCCGGGTGAAGGGATGCCTCAAGTAAAGTACCCTATTTTATACCCACTTATTTTATCCATTGCTTGGAAAATTAATCCTAGCTTCCCTGAAAACCTCCCTTTAATGAATGCCCTCACCATCACGTTCTCGATTATGGGCCTAGGGATTATGGCCGGCTGGTTTCGGTTTCAAAAACAATTTCCGCTTTGGCTCAGTGTGATATTAATTCCTGTAGTGGCAAGCAACTTCTTCTTTCTGTTTTACACCAGTGCCATTATGTCTGAAGGGCCTTACTTCTGCTTCTCGATTGCAACACTGTGGTTTGCTGAACATGCCTTAAATAAAAAAGACGCTAGCGACATCCGATGGAAAGATATTTTAATTCTTTGCTTACTGTGCACCCTCACCTTCCACACTCGTATTTTAGGTGTCACTCTCATCACAGCTATTGGCGTATGGATGCTTCTGCAGCGTCAGTTTAAGTGGGCCTTTATCTATGGCAGTATTACAGCAGTATTCACTGTGCTGCCTTGGGGGCTCTACCTTTGGCTGACTCGTCCGCAAGATATCAATGCGTTTAATTACTCCAACGTAATTGCTTACAGCAACTATGTAAACGAACTACTGCACAACACCCACAGTGACTACTGGCAACGTGTTTTAGATGGTGTGGGGAACTTGGTTTATCGTTTATTTGAAGCCATGTTTAACGTTTTCCCTCATTTCTTTAAAGTCACGTCAAGTATTTTCCCTAGTCTTGAAAACAATGAAATGGTGGGCTTTACCCTCTTTATTCTCACCATACTGGGCTCCTACTTTTTGTTTGGTTATTACATCAGTCAGATTGTCACCTATTTCAATCAACTCGTTCGAAATAGTTTTAAAAAACCATTTACGCTGCCTGCTGTTTATCTGATTCTCTACTTAGGCATTATCATGTTCTGGAGCTATGACAGTCAGATAGGTCGATTTATTTTAATGCTCTCGCCGGTGTTCTGGTTCTATTTTTTCAAACCCGTCATAGAACAAAAAAAGCTGAATACCTACGCTAAAAACACGCTCATTAGTTTCTTTCTGATTTTATCATTGGCATCGGCCTATAAAACCGTCTACTCGATTCATCGCTTTAATGAACTTAAACTCATCGACACCAATGGTGAGCTTCAAAAAATATGGGTTGATTACAGCGATGCTTTTGCCTGGATTAAAGAAAACACGCCTGAAGGCTCCGTGCTAGCCTCACACAACGACGCTGTGTTTTATCTCTATACAGAACGCCCCACCTACTTTTTATTTTCGTATTCCATCGATCTGATGCGTAAATACAACGATGAAAACCCAATTCAACAACTATGGGAAACCGTTTTGGCCAATAAGGTTGACTACCTTATCTTAGATCCTTTTTTAGTAGATAGGCTCTTCACCAAGCCCTACAATCCGGCTGCCGTTTATTTATTGGCCAACTATTCAGAATACATGACCGAATTGTATTACTCTCCAAACAGTCGCGTGCGTATCTTTAGAATCAATCGCCCTGAATCAGATACAAAATAAAAAGCGTTGGTACGGTTCAAGGCGGCTCGGTTTTGTCTTTTAATAACGTTCTACTGACGCTGGGCCGTTCTGTAAACACTGGCGATTTACTTGCCCATTAAAAAAGCCAGCCCTTTAGCAAGGCTGGCTTTTAAGTAATTTATTTAGCTAACAGTTAATTGTTAGCTAAATACGGTTTACCAATCAACGTATGCTGGATCGGTTAACTCAACAGTGATACCACCGGTTTGAGCACCAGTCGCATATTGACCTGTTGTTAAACGTCCGTTAACGTAAATCGCAATGGTTGCATCAGTCGCACCAACACCATCCGCATCAGGATCAACGGAGAAGTTAATGTACTGAGTTGCTGCTGTTGTACCGAATGTTTGATCTTGGTCATAAGCAAGGTAACCGCCGTTGTGCATTACCAAACAAACAAAACCACCACCGGCACCACAGTTAACAGAACCTGCACCCAAGTTGGTTGATGTATCTGTTCTAACGTAGTTGATTAGGGATGTTAAATCCGCTGGACCAACAGTCGCTGCAATTGAGTTGGTTAACTGATACGCAGAGAACGCACCAGAAACGGTTGAATAGGCTTCACGGGCGATCGACGTATTTTGACCCGATGTTGTACCTTGTAATACTTTAGGGATGGTGAATGTTGCAATAACACCTAGGATGGCGAGTGCAATAAGCAATTCAGCCAGTGTAAAACCTTTACTTCTCATCATATCTCCAATTACCTCCAGATTTTTATTTAAAAACTAAAACTTTAATACTGATTCTCTAACAATCGGTGCCTGCCAGGCTGCAGAACCGCTTATATAATTATCATCGTTAAACTCTCTATTTACTATGTCAATTTTATAAACGCCTGCTTACCTTATAAACTAGTCAGTGTGGGTTCTTCTACTCAACCGAGCTTCTGAAACCAATTAATCCTATACTATTGTACACGAAAATCTAGAAAGAAGTACGATCTTTACTAGTGATTATACCTGATTACTAATCTGTTTAACCACCTCTGAATGTTGTAGCCGATGTTACCTAATTCAGATGGCTTATATACGAATCGATTTAAATGATTAAATAGGTCTCTTTATAATGTATAACCTAGTTCAACTTCGTATATGTTACAATCGTCACTTTATTAAAAAACTTTAATGAATTTAAGTATATATTTGATATATAACTTAAGATTACTTCATATATCTTTATACACGGGGGGCCAAAAGCCCTTTTCAGAGCTAATTCCCAGCGTTCTAACAATAAAGCACTTCAAATGTAACAAAACTGTAATATTTGAATCACACCTTATAAAGTCTATTTTTTGGCCTTTTTATCCGCTTCCGTCTCGTCCTTCAAGGCCGTTTTCTCAACAGCCATTTCTGCTGGTATTGGTGTCACGTCTTTATATGCATCCATCAATTCTTCCGGAAAGTAGTCTTTGCCCATTTTCTTCTTCATCTGACCAATCCGAACACGAGCCTTTACACCATAAGGTTCTGTAGGAAAGCGGCTGTCTAAGTAGCTAAACACTTCATAAGCATCGGTAAACTCTTCTCTAAACTCGTACAGCGTCCCTGCCTGATAAGCAGGTTTAGCAATAAGGGGCGTATCTGGATTCTCCACAATCAAATCAATGAGTTGGTACTTAATTTCTGCCAACTTACCCGCGTCTTCTGGGGA
>CAYGPY010000045.1:0-6676 GCA_964351765.1 uncultured Vampirovibrionales bacterium | reverse complement strand
TTTTCTTCAATAATTCCGTTAATGTATCGCTTAAGGGGGCCAATTTCTCTTTAATGGCCGCTAGTTTCTTAGCTTCTTCTTCCTGAGCCAACTTCTCAGCTTCAAGGCGCTCTTGTTCAATTTGCTCTTTTTTCTTCTTTTTGGCCGCTACCGCATAGTCAGGGGCAATACTAATACTCGCCACAGAGATCAGCGCGATCAATGCCAATGCCGCCCACAGTTTAAACTGGCCCGCCGCACGACGCACTCGATAAATAGGGTGAACGGCTTTCTTTACACAAATCAGCTTTGTTGAAGATTCTGAGGTAGGGGTTGGCATAGCAAAATGTCCTAACTTAATGGGCTCAGCACAAATCATTATTAGTGCGATAAAAGCGCCCTATTCTACATGTTTAAAGATACTCTAGTGCTTATATCGGCAAAAGACAGGCATACTTGAATAGTTCTCATCTTTTTTGGTACGATCAACGTTATTCAAAATGACTATATATATGTAAGGTGTTTCTTGTCATTACAAAATCAACACCACCCTATTAAAGCATCTGGGTATCGTCCCGTAACAAAACGCTAACAAAACCGAGGTTTGACGACCAATCCGCCTCATCTTTGTGCTAGAATACCCTGACAAACAAATGTTTATTTGAAAGCCTGTGTACAGAGCGTTAAAGCCTTATTTCAGGCCTTGTTTCACCACCAGAATATAAATCAGATAGAGTTTATTCACATTTAATTGTTGAGTATAGGTTAGAGTTCAATGTCAGAGAGTACAACCACCATGCCATCTTCATCTTATGATGCCGACCAGATACGCGTTTTAGAAGGCCTTGAAGCCGTTCGTATGCGTCCTGGTATGTATATCGGTTCGACCAGTCAACGTGGTCTTCACCACCTTGTTTACGAAATTGTTGATAACTCCGTGGATGAGGCACTTGCCGGCCACTGTAACGAAATTACGGTTACCGTCAATGACGATGACAGCGTTACGGTTACCGATGACGGCCGTGGTATTCCTGTTGGCGTTAAAGAGGATTCTGGTAAATCAGCCCTTGAATTGGTTCACACCGTTCTTCACGCGGGTGGTAAATTCGGCGACGGCGGTTATAAAGTATCCGGTGGCCTTCACGGCGTTGGTGCTTCTGTTGTAAACGCGCTAAGCCAAAAAATGGTGGTTGAAGTCCACCGTGACAGCAAAATTTGGAAACAAACCTATCACCGCGGCGAGCCTCAAACCGGTGTTGAACAACACGGCGATACCGTCACATCAGGAACCAAAACCCACTTCTGGCCTGATAGCGATATTTTTGAAACCACGGTGATTGATACCGATGTTATTTCTACACGTTTGCGTGAAATGGCCTTCTTAAACAAAGGACTGAAGATTGTCTTTACCGACAAAAAGAAGAGTCCTGAAGTGACTGAAACCTATCACTATGAAGGTGGTATTGCCAGCTACGTGCAGTATTTAAACGAATCAAAAAACGTGATGTATGACCCACCGGTTTATTGTGAAGATAACCGTGACGGCATTACTGTTGAAGTGGCCTTTCAGTACACAGACTCCTACAGTGAGAATGTCTTGAGCTTTGCCAACAACATTAACACGCACCACGGCGGTACCCATTTAACCGGTTTCCGTAACGCGCTAACCCGTGTTGTGAATGACTATGGCCGTAAAAACAATGTCATCAAAGAGAAAGACAGCAACCTCACCGGTGATGACATTCGTGAAGGTATGACCGCTATTATTAGTGTTAAAGTACCCAACCCTGAATTTGAAGGTCAGACCAAAGAAAAACTGGGTAACTCTGAAGTTCAAGGTATTACACAACAAGTTGTATCTGAGAAACTGGCTGACTGGTTAGAACTAAACCCTAAAGAAGCCAAGATTATTGTGCAAAAGGCAGCCCAAGCAGCCCAAGCACGTGAAGCCGCTCGTAAGGCGCGTGAACTAACGCGCCGTAAGTCGGCTCTTGAGAACTCGACCCTACCAGGTAAACTGGCTGATTGCTCTAACCGTGACCCAGAGCGTTGCGAACTCTACATCGTAGAGGGAGACTCTGCCGGTGGTAGTGCGAAACAAGGCCGTAACCGTATGTTTCAGGCGATCTTACCACTTCGAGGTAAGATTCTGAACGTTGAGCGGGCTCGTCTTGATAAAATCTACAAGAACAACGAAATTCAAAGCTTGATTCAAGCCTTAGGTATCACGATTTCTCGTGCTGAAGAAGACTTTGAGATGGAAAAGCTCCGCTATCACAAAATTATTATCATGACCGATGCGGACGTTGATGGCGCGCACATTCGTACGCTGCTACTCACATTCTTCTTCCGTTATGCCCGCCCTCTTATTGAGAATGGTTATATCTACATTGCCCAACCGCCTCTATACAAGGTATCGGTTGGTAAGAAAGATCAATACCTTTATGATGACCGCGCGTTGACCAATGTCCTTTACGAGCGTGGTATTAAAACCCTTGAACTGTATGATGATAAACGTAAAAATGCATTGAAGGATGCTGATTTACGTAAAACATTGTCACAGTTGGCTCGGTTTAACCAGTCGCATAAATATCCTGGCTTACGTCAGATTCCAACAAGCCTGTTGCTACACTTGATTCAACACAACAAAGGGCCATCGGTACTCCAAAACGAAGAGAATGCCAACGCGTTGGTTAAGGAGCTAGGAAAAGCGTTCCCAACATTCGGATTTTCACTAGAGAATCATCCTGAAGTAGAGCACGTTACTCTTCTTATCAAGCCTGAAGACAACGCTGAAGGCCGTGAAGAGAATGCCGCTCGCTTAACACTGAATGCACTTGAAAGTGTTGAGTACGACAACCTTCTAGAACTCTTCCCACAAGTTGTAGACTATCTGCCTGAACTCAGCAAGAAGGGCGTGGTACTTATTATTGGTGAAAAAGAAGAAATGACTTTACACACCATTGATGAACTGCTTGCCGTTGTTGAAGAGCGTGGTAAAAAAGGCTTAGGCGTTCAACGCTTTAAAGGTCTAGGTGAGATGATGCCTCAGCAACTGTGGGAAACCACGATGGACCCTGAGACACGCACCTTGATGAAAGTTGAAATTCAGGAAGCCTCAATGGCCGACAACATCTTTGACACCTTAATGGGTGAACGTGTTGAACCCCGTCGTAACTTCATTGAATCGAATGCGGCAGCCGTTACCAACTTAGATACGTAAGGTTTATTCAGCAACAAAATAAGATTAATCCCCATAAATGCATCAAGTCGTTTATGGGGATTTTTTAGAATACCCATTGTTGATATATTACTGACCGAGTTTTTTCTAAAAAAGCAATGATATAAACCATTCTACAAATGGGGTAGGCTGTGTCACAATAATAAATGAATTGTTGTATTCTTTGAGAGAGATATTGAATTTTTTAATAAGTTCAAACATGTGTGTGAAATCGGTATGGTTGAGTTTAGATAGAAAACGTATACCCTAGGCGTTCTTTCCACCTTTTTCTAGGCACTTAAATGGTTATAGCAATTCCGGTAAATAGATCGTTATCGACAAATTGAATGCATCTATTTATTGATTATGTTGTAGTTAACGTATTTTGTTAATGTTTGGTAGGAGAAAAACCAATGCATAAATCTATGAAAGCGGTAGCTGGCTTGTTGTTAGCTGGTACCATTCTTGTTTCAGGTTTCCAAGGTGTTCAAGCTGGTGAAGCAGCTGATGGTCACAACGGCGTGAACCGCAAAGAAAAGTTCTATCCTTATAGTGCTTATCTTTTAACCGGTAACCACATTACCAACGTTCTTGACGCTGGTTTAATGACAGGCTACCCAGATGGCGAGTTCCATCCAGAAGGTTACCTAACTCGTGCTGAGTTGGCGAACATCTTGGTTAAAACCTTTAAGCTTGATTCACGTCGTGAAACAGTATCCAGCAGTTTTGATACTGTTCGTGACGTAAAAGACAACCACTGGGCACATGACGCCATTGAAACCGTTGTAAACACCGGTGTTATGAACCCTCGTCGTCCAGGTCATTTTTCACCACAGCGTCACCTAACACGTGCTGAAGCTTACGCTATTATTGGCCAAGCTTACGGTGTATTGAACTTTGACGAAAACGCAATGGGTGATATTTATGATGACTACCGTGATTCATACAATGTACCTAAATGGGCTAAAAAACCAATGGCTACTGCTCTTCACGAAGGTTTTGTAAACACCGATGAGCGTGCTAACAAAATCGATCCGTGGCGTACAATGCGTCGTGGTGACATGGCTTACACCCTAAGTCGTTACCTTCTTCGCCAAAAAGGTGCACAACCACACTTCAACTAAAATTTAGTACAACATACTAAATCATTTCAAACCCCGATAGCGATTTTAATAATCCTGTCGGGGTTTGTGTTTGGTTCTAAAGTGTTCCTCTAAATACTACGCTAGTCCAATGTATCAATATCGAAGCATTTGAGCGCCCTTGATATCGCTTATCGTTATAATGAAGGCAACGATAGAGAGTCTCCATAGCCCTTGCTCAAGTAGCATTTCAAAGCACATTTGTCAGCTTTGTTGGTGCTTAAAATAGTAGAGGGTGGTTCTAACCACTTACAACCAGTTACAGCTTTAGGATCCGTATCCGTTGTTCTTTTCACGTTTCCCATGCAACATGATCACTACTTTCTCCACTAAATACTTAGCGGTGCTACTGCTGTGTGCTCTTACTATCGCTCAACCTTATTCACTTATCGCTTCGGCTGAATCCAACGCAACAACAAAGCAAGCCGGTTCCGAAGAAACACAATTTTTAGAATCTCTATTAACGCAAGACGAATCAGATGACGAAAAGCCTCTGTTAAGTGATGACGATAATAACGTACCAGAGAGCCTAAAAGAAAATACGGGCTCCAACGAGGTGAACGATTTCACCTCTGCTGCCGATGACCTGGAATCACCAACAACAGGAAGTCTTCAGCAAGACGAAACAACAGTCCGCAACGAATCCGAAGTGGAATTAGAACCGCTATACCTTAAACTTACCCTTCATAAAGAAGGTACCTTACTTGTTGATCCGAATCTCATTATCAGTCTTATCCTCGAACAAAACCTCAACATCGCGCGCCAACGTGTTATTGCAAAAGGCCAAAACGCCTTATTTTATCGCTCACTCACCGACTTTTTTCCAGACATACAAGGCTCGCTTGATGGTCGCTTCTTTAAAGGTGGTATCCAGATTTTTGGCAACCAAATCCTTCCCGTCTCCATTCGTCAGCGAACGCCTCAACTCACCGCCACCATGCAACTCAACCCCGGTGGGCGTGACCTCTGGGAGTCCATTGCGCAACGTCGTCGTTATAAGTCCGCCAAAGCCCTACTTAGTACTTCAAGTCAGCAAGAGCTCACTGAAGGCTTAAGCGAATATTATGCGCTTCTAGAAGCGTGGCAACAACTAACCTATGCCCGCACCAGTCTCAATGAAGCCGAATCACAAGTGAAGCTGAGCCAAGGCCGTCTTGACGCGGGTGTCAGTACAAAGCTTGAACTCATGCAGTCTGAATCCACTCGGGCCCAACGTGAGCAAGGCGTCATTACAGCAGAAAATGATTTCTTGCAATCTGAACAGCGTCTGTTAAGTCGCTTGAACCTTGATACCGATGTGCATTTAACACCCGCTAGTAAGACCCAAACCATGGTACGACTGGTCCCAGAGAATCTCACGCTCGACACCCTAATGGCTGAAACACTTAAAAAGCACCCTGAGGTTCGCCAGATCGAACTTGAAATGAAAGCACGCTACATGGATATGGTGGCTCGTATTTCAGATGTGGTGCCCTCAATTACGCTTTCCGCATTTCGAAATAAAACCGGTCCCAACTTTCGAAGCTTAGTCAAAGGCCAACAACGTGCCCTTCGAGTCGAAACCAATCTATTAGAAAATGCAGGCTTCGCCTTGCCTTTAGATGTGCGCAAAGCCTATCTCGATTACAAAGAAAAGAAAATTGAACGCAGCGCTAAAGTACGTGCCCTACAAACCGAAATCACGTCAGCCTATCTCAACTCTCAAGCGCAAGCCAAGTCGGTTAAAGTAGCGCATGTTCAACTTGCAGCAGCCGAAGAAGGCTATCGTCTGGCAAAAGGACGCTACGAAGTTGGCCTCGGTATTTCCTTGGATGTGCAAAATGCACTGACCACTCTTGCTAATGCCCGAAGCAATTTAGCTCGCACCACCATGGCCTTTAATCGCGCTGAAATCCGTCTGCTTGATGCCTTGGGTGAAGCGACACCAAACAATTTACGGGGTGGATTTGCACTCACGTCATCAAACGACGACGAAAAGACATCATCACCCGAAACCTAATGCATCAGACACATTCATAACAGTTCCACTACATTTATACGCCTCAAGGACATCACTATGGCACCATTTCAAAAAAGTAACTTCACGCTCGGCATTCTTTCCTGCGCACTGCTTGCACTGGCTTTCTCAGGATGCCAACAAGGCGGGCCGCCTAATGTGCCCCCTCCGGTTGTGAAAACCATGGTGGTTACCTCGCAAATGTGGCCACTTACTTATAAGGCCTCAGCTAGCATTGAAGCCAACAACAAAGTCGATATTAACAGCGAAGTCATGGGAACCGTAACGGGCATCTACTTTAAAGAAGGGCAGGCAGTTAGTAAGGGACAAACCCAGATT
>CAYGPY010000044.1:2593-14279 GCA_964351765.1 uncultured Vampirovibrionales bacterium | reverse complement strand
TCTAAAGGTTGCTGGGTTGGTATTAACCACGTACAAAACCTCCACTGGTCACAGGGGCGGTGGCTAGTTTTTCTTGATGCCACACCATCACGGTGTCCAACGTTTGTTTGAGTGATGCGATGAGTTGATCACTATCACGCTGGGCAACCCACTCCTTTGGAAAGACCGAACCTCCCAGTCCAACAGCAATAGAGCCCGCTTTTAAATAGCTGAGTGCGTTGCTGTGGTTGATGCCACCGGTGGCCACAATAGGTAAATGGGGCAGAGGTGCCATCACCGATGTAAGATAGGTTGTTCCGCCAACAGCTTCGGCAGGAAAGAATTTTAATAAAGACGCCCCCGCTTTTAAGGCGTTCATCATTTCAGTGGCTGTGGTGACGCCCGGTACAATAGCGACGTCTTGCTCTCGGCCATACTCAACCAGTGTGATATCAAAAGATGGTGATGCCAGAAACCGAGCACCCGCATTGACCGCGCGATCGGCGTCAACAAAGTTCAGAACCGTACCGGCACCCACTAAAACATCGGGATAATGACGGGTTAAATGCTGAATTAGTTCGACGGCTTTAGGAGTGCCAAAGGTGACATCAAGTGTTTTATAACCGGCTTGAATGGCTTGTTCACTCGCCCAAAGAGCATCATCATAAGTGTCAAAACGAATGACAGCCATCAGTGGGTTGTGATGAAAATGACTGAGTACTTTTTGTGTGCGAGGGGGTGTGGTTGATTCAGGAGCAAGCATGACAACGGTCTCTCTTAAACATTAATTGACGGATTTATAAGTCTATGGGTTGCAGGGCAACACGGGCTGGGGCGCCATCGGCATCGTGCAGTAACACCGGTAAGCAAAATAGATTGTACCAACCGGCCTTGGTATGACCGAGGTAGAGGCCTTCAATAATATACACACCACCCTGCATCAATTTGAAATGCGTTGGGGCGTGGCCTTTATTGGATTTTGGGTAGAGCGTTGCGGCGTGAAAGCTTTCAACAGAAAGATAATCGACCCCTACAACCTTGATGCCAAGCTCAACCAAGTGTTCTGCCAGCTCAGGATGCAGGTGAACAAACTCAGGATTAAAGGGTGAATTAAACCATGAGGTTGCAGAGTTTTTTGTTTTAAACAATACACGATGCGCGGTTGTGAGCTCGCTATAGAGCCGGTGTTGTTTAACTAATTCAAGCGTAACGGCCGAGGTGACATCGCTTTCAACGTCTATTACCAGAGTTTTTCCGCAATAGGTGTTTAGGTTTAGTTTGTCCAAGCCATCAGCACCGTGAATAAAATGATTGAAGGCATCCACGTGCGTGCCCGTATGCACACCCATTTTTAGTTCACTGACTGTTGCTGTGTCGCCACAGCACATATCCATTTTTTTTAGCATGCTCGCTGGTGGGTCACCGGGCCATACGGGCAGTGATTCTGATACAGGCACTGAAACATCAATCAACGGATGTGCCGAGGGCACAACACCACTGATTTGATTGGACTCAATCTGTTGCTCTGTTTTTATCGCTGTCATAGAGGTATGATACCTGAAAGACAGTTCAACTTCACTGTGATCATGATGTTGAAAACCGAGGCTTAAAACAAAAATAAAGACGACCGATGACCCCCACGTTTACCAATCAACCCACCCAAGAACTCACCAACTGGATTAAAGACGAAGCCCAGAAACTAGGCTTTGATCGGGTGGGTGTGTTGGATTTAACGCAACCTCACGAGCGCTTAGGTAATGCAGCTAAGGGATTGATGGACTGGTTGGCTCAGGGTTATCAGGCTGATATGCACTGGATGGAAAACCATCTGGATAAGCGTATTGAGGCGGGTGGCATTATGGATAATGCTAAATCAGTGGTGTGTGTGGCGATTAATTATCATCAATCCAGTGAGCAAGGGAGCTCTTATCTGGATGTGCCATTGGATTCAGCGGACTATGATGCCATCCCCAAGGTGGCTCAATATGCGCGTGGCCGTGATTATCATAAAGTGATTCGTAAGAAGCTAACCCAGCTGTTAAAGGTCATTCAGACGCGTTTTCCTGAGGTGGAAGGACGATCGGTGACCGATAGTGCGCCTCAGATGGAGCGTCCGATGGCTGTGGAGTCAGGGTTAGGATGGACGGGTAAAAATGGGTGTTTGATTCATCCTGAGCAAGGTTCGTACTATTTTTTAGGCGAGCTTCTTCTGAATTTGCCCCTTGTGGGTGATTCACCTTTTGAGGCAAACCATTGCGGCACCTGTACTCGATGTATCGATGCTTGCCCCACTGATGCCATTGTGACGCCATCAACCATTGATTCGAATAAGTGTATTTCGTTCTGGACGATTGAATCCGATGTCGAGGCGTTTCCAAAAGAGATACAAGCCAACTTAAAAGGCTGGGTGTTTGGGTGTGATATCTGCCAAGATGTGTGCCCTTGGAATGAGCGTTTTGCTCAACCTACCCCAGTAGAAGCGTTTCAGGTAAAATCTATTTTTAAAGAGATAGACACCGCCACTGGTATCAACATATTTATCGAAAAGGGCGATGCCCATTTTGACAAAACGTTTGAAGGGAATCCGTTACGTCGAACTGGCTATGTTGGGTTTGCTCGTAATGTGAATGAAGCCTTTCCTTGAGATATAAAGGATATAGCGGGTGCCTTTTAATATCATTGCGTGCACGATACAATGATTGGCATGCAGATGACAGCAACAGGTTGGAATAATAACAGCGCTGTGCTTAAGAGGGAAAAAGCCATTAGAGGTACCAATACGGTGTCCCCTAATTACGATAGTTTCTCTTTGGCCAAGCGTCTTGATTCGCCTGTATTAGATGCAATGACACCCTCTATTCAGTTTGCCGGGCGTGTTGATGATTTGTTTCAGGCAACTAAAAAACGTTTGAAAGAAATCGTGTTCCCTGAAATCTCCACAGATAAGCCCGCTTTAGAAAAACCAAAATCCACTCATTCATTTTCTATTTTTTCTCGTAAAGGAGATCTCTCGATGATTACGCTTGATACCACTAATATTGATAACGCTAGTGTCGGTGCTGATTTAGGTATTGATGTGAAGCACGCTTTTGACCGGCATCGTGCGGATATCAAAACGAGCGTTGAGAATTTATATGGCCAAAAAGATACCGATGGCGCTTGGAAGCGCTGGCTCAATTTGGGCTATGACGACGTGATGTCAGATGAGATTATGACCTATGCCGATTCGGTCAAAGGCAAATATAAAGACGTTGTGATTTTGGGTATTGGTGGATCGTCCTTAGGTGGTAAGGCCTTACTTCAGGCATTATTACCATCGCACTACAATACCTTTGAGACCTTGCGTGAAGGGAAGCCACGTTATCACTTTATTGAGAACGTGGATGCCGATGAGTTGGGTTCGCTACTCAAAGCCCTTGATCCTAAAACAACCTTGTTTAATATTATTTCAAAATCAGGTACGACCGATGAACCTATGAGCGCGTATATGGTGGCCCGTAACTGGATGGAAAAAAGTTTATCAACGGATGAAATTAAAGAACGTCTTGTGGCAACCACCGATCGAAACGTGGGTGTGATGCGTGCCATGGCTGATCGTGAAGGCCTGCAAACCTTTGAAGTGCCTGATGATGTGGGTGGGCGTTTTTCTGTATTTTCTGCCGTGGGCTTATTACCAGCAGCCTTGATGGGCGTTGATATTAAAGCGCTTCAATCGGGTATCCGTGATATGGATTCGGTATTACAAGACACCAATGTGGATAAAAACCCTGCGGCACAACTGGCTGTAATTCAGCACGTGATGACCCGTAAGGGAAAGAATCAGCAAGTGTTTATGCCGTACTCCAGTAAATTATCGTATGTCGCCGACTGGTTTGTTCAGTTGTGGGCAGAATCGTTGGGTAAGAAATTAGACAAACAAGGCAATGTGGTTCACACAGGGCAAACGCCTATTAAGGCCGTGGGCGCCACGGATCAGCATTCTCAAATGCAATTGTTTAACGAAGGCCCTCAGGACAAAGTGATTACGTTTCTTCACGTGGCTAATCCGAAGCAGGATATTGTAATTCCTGAGATTGAGTTGGATGAGGAGGCTGAGAAGAGCATTGGTTATCTTCAAAACCAGTCGATGGCCAAGCTGATGAGCAATAAATTGCGAGGTAGTCGAGATGCTGTTTCTAAGAATTGTCCGAATTTAACGCTTGAATTACCGGAGTTGAACGAAAAAAACTTTGCGCAATTGTTGCATTTGTTAATGGTGACAACCGCCATTACTGGTGATTTGATGGGTATTGATCCCTTTGATCAACCGGGTGTGGAAGATGGCAAAAAGCGTACAAAGGCTTATATGACTGATTCTCAAGCTGAAGAGAAACCTAAGAAGCCTGCACCATCAGTGTAACCATGCTGGTTTGTATTGAAACAATATTTCGTTTTTATCGCTATAGTCTGAGAAATCTCACCTAGTCAATTTTTTGGCGGGTTATAATCAGTATAACGAAGTGTACCAACCTCATTTAAAGATTGCTCAGCTGACACTGGCAAATTGATTGAAACTGCACGCTTTGCTGGTTTGACCTTTGGGTTGAATCTCTCTATTTCAATTGACGTCAATTTATTATTTTCATTAAGTCCGTATTGGAGGATAAGACCATGGCATTTATTATCACAGAGCCTTGTAAAGGCGTTATGGATAAAGCCTGCGTGGGTGTTTGCCCAGTAGACTGTATCTATGAATTCGACGGCGAGCCAATGTTGTACATTCACCCTGATGAGTGTATTGAATGTGGCGCGTGTCAACCCGTTTGCCCAGTAAGCGCTATCTTTATGGAGAGCGAAGTACCTGGCGGACAGGAAAGCTACATCGAGCTAAACGCTGAAAAGTCTCGCGAACTTGCGTAAGCAGTTTAATTTCGATTAAGTAATTCAAGCTAAAAAGAAAAGCGCTTCTGTTTTTTACAGAGGCGCTTTTTATATGTTGATTTTTTTGAATTTGTTTGTTCTGAGTTTGTCTGAGGAAGATTGATTGTTGTGAGTTGGTTTGGAGTTTCTTGTTGATAATTTTGAACGGGAGTTTTATCGGGGTTTTATTAGGGGCTTAGCTGTTACCAAAGGCATTGTAATACGCAGAGGAAACTTCAGTCACTTGGTTTTCAAATTCAAGACCGGCATCGGCAAACAATTCAGGCACGCCTTCAAAAACGGCTGAAAAGCCGGTGGTCAATTCTGGTGAATAAGGTGCAATGACGTATAAGAAGGTTAACAATACAACTGAGCCGACTAATACCGTGGCGTTTTCTTTTAAAAAATCTACGATTTGTGGAAAAAGAAAGAATCCGCCGAGTGTTAAGCTTGTGATCATTAAAGTCGCTTCCATAATGTAGTTCCCTTCGTTTAATGCTCTCTTAGATGAGGTCTCAAAATGTTTGTCTGGAGTGGGCTCGTTGCCCGTTTCTTTATATTCTCACTATAAACGCAGACCAACCCCGTTCCATCTATCCGTAGGTTAATTTAATCGCCTTTTTAATAGACCACATGGTCTATTACGGCCATAGTTTAAATGATTTTGAACCCTGTAGAGCTCGAAATACTAAGCATTTACCGGTGATTTACGTGCTGAAACAGTGGTTAATGCTGTAATAAGGGCTTGAACGTCTTCCTTTTTGGTGAATGCCCCTAGGCTTGCTCGTAATGTGCCGCCTTTATCAACCGTGCCAATAGACTCATGAGCCATTGGGGCACAGTGAAACCCACCCCGTAGGGCAATACCAAACTCATCATAGAGCAGTGCCCCGAGTTCTTGTGGGTCATGACCGTCTAAATTAAAGGACACCACCGGTGTTTTGGTGCTGATGTCTTGGCTACCATAGATAGTAATACCATTGATGGTGTTTAAGCCTTCAAGTAAGGCTTTAAGTAGATTGGTTTCGTGGGCATGAATGTACTCGACTTCTTGATCGCTAACCCATTTCACACCTTCAGCAAGGGCTAAAATCTGAGGTAATGGAATTGTGCCTACTTCAAAGCCATTTGGAGGCTCAGCGGCCATAGGGTGCTTGCCAGAGTCGCCTCCGGTGCCCCCTTCCATAAAGGTGCGCCAGTCTAATTTCTCGTGCTCACCCATATACAACACACCAATTCCGGGTGGGCCATACAGTGATTTATGACCCGCAAGGGCGAGCATGGTAATGTTCATTGCTTGAACATCCACATTAAGTACCCCACCCGATTGCGCTGCATCAAGCAGATAAGGCACATTGTATTGTTTACAGAGTGCACCAATTTCAGTAACAGGGAGAATACACCCAATAACGTTACTGGCGTGTGTGGTGGCCACGAGTTTAATGTTAGGCTTGGTTTTAAGCAGGTCTTCAAAATAAGCTAAATCAAAGGGCATGTCATTGGTGTAAGGCACCACAAAAAATTCAACGCCTCGCTCGCGGGCAATTTTACGAATCGGACGAGAGATGGCATGGTGCTCAACGGCACTCATCACAACCGCATCGCCTTCTTGCCAGTTTAGGGCTTGAATGGCCATATTAGTAGAGTGCGTGCAACCAGAGGTAAAACAAACACGGTTTGAATCTGCGATATTAAATAAATCGGCAACCGCTTGGCGAGCGCCATCAAGCTTGAGGGAACCTTCACGACTGGCTTTACTGCTTCCTCGTTTGGCACTAAACATTGTGCGGAAGGAGGTATCAAGGGTTTCATAGACAACATCGGGCTTGGGCCAACTGGTGGCACCGTTATCAAGGTAATGGCAATGTTGAGATTCGTGTGAAGCGGTCATAAGGTAAGAATCCTAATGGGTTTTAACTTGATGGGCTTTGCCTAGAAGAAAGCTGGCGAGCTCGGTACTGATTTGCATTTCTTGAACTTCGTTGTCATACGGGCTTTCTGGTTCTAGACCAAGATCCGCCTTTTGTAACTCGCGCTCAAGCGGTGGGGCATAGATATGGAAGCTGACCACATCCTGATCGCTTTTGTTGGACATAATATGCTTGGTGCCAACAGGAGAGTGAATCATTTGACCCGTGTTAAACACTTCGGTTTCAATCGTACCATCGGGCAAATAACTATCGTTGGTCATTTCACCTTCTAAAATAAGCACTACGCCATCGGAGGGGCCATGGCCATGCAGTGGTGTTGCTTGGCCCGGTCGCCAACAAACAAGAAGCACTTCCATATTGGGTGACTTCAAAATTAAATTTCGACAGTATTGACTATCTTTGAAAAATTTAAGTTGCTCTAAAGTAAGCATCATTCCCTCATCAAACTTCCCTCACTATGCTCTCAATAATTTAACAAAGGGAATAAAAATATGCTATCACAAATACGTCTTTTAAAAAGGCCTTTACGGCATTGGTAATGGCACTTTGTACAGCCTGCTTTAATGTTATTCTAAAGGAATGCATATCTATCTGCACAGCCCGTTTTGTAAAAGCCACTGCATTTATTGTGACTTCTATATTGTGCTTGAAAAATATGGCGGTAAGGATGCCTATGTGGATGCCGTGTGCCAAGAAGTTAAGCTGCGTTGGCAAGATCGTTCTGATTTAGAACCTATCACCACGCTTTATATTGGCGGGGGAACACCGTCGTTGTTATCGGCCTCGCAGTATCAACGTATTATTGAGACCTTTAAAAAATATACTTCTTTTTCACCAGATGCTGAAATTACCATGGAGGCCAATCCCAGTGGTGAGCATACCCAAGAAGTGATGGCGTCACCCGCCAAGGATTATATAGATATCGGTATCAACCGGTGGAGTGTGGGCGTTCAAAGTTTAAATGATCATGAGTTGAAGGCACTCAGTCGGGGGCATCATCGTGAGAATGCCAAAGAATTTATCGCTTACTTGCAACAATCAGGCGCCACCAATATTTCAATTGATCTGATGTACGGTATTCCTCAGCAAACTCAAGAGAGCTGGCAGGAAACACTAAATCAAACAACCCAACTGGGTATTCAACACGTATCGATGTATGGCTTGAAGGTAGAAGAGAACACGCCGTTAAATCAGCTTCAACGCTATTTGCAATATAGTTTACCTGATGATGATACGACGGTTGAGATGTATGACATGGGCTTAAAACACTTAAAACGCCATGGCTTTAATCGATATGAATTTAGTAATTTGGCGCAGACCAATAGAGAATCAAAACATAACCTGTGCTATTG
Source organism: uncultured Vampirovibrionales bacterium (assembly GCA_964351765.1). Classification (GTDB taxonomy): domain Bacteria; phylum Cyanobacteriota; class Vampirovibrionia; order Vampirovibrionales; family Vampirovibrionaceae; genus CAYGPY01. The sequence continues at coordinate 6,118 of CAYGPY010000044.1, read as the reverse complement.
GAACAACGTTCCGTTTTGGGCTTTTGGGGTGGCGGCACACGGGTATATGAGTGGCGATCGATACGAGAATGCGCGGGATATAAAACGTTATATTGAGAATCCACTGGATGGTGAACGATACACCGAAACAGAGCAAGAGCGGCTTGAAAACACCATTATTTTTGGCTTGCGTAAGGCTAAAGGGATCCATTTATCGACGGTGAATCAATCGTTTGATATTGATTTTGAAGCGAAATACAAGACTGTTTTAGGGCGTTTTGATGAATGCTTTGAGCGAGAATCGGGTTATTTACGGTTGTCTGAAAAAGCCATTTCTGTCAGTAATACCGTGCTTTCTGAGTTTTTAGAGCTGTAGTTGAATTTAACAAGTTTTAACCTAACTAGCACAAAAACCCCCGTGAATGTTTTTATGCTTATAAGGGATAGGACTAGTTTTAAAGAACACGTGAATAGGTCGTGGTTCTTAGTAATGAAAAACTAGCTTATAGGTAATCATTTTGATTTATAGATTTATTGGTAGATATTTTTTGGATAGGGATACATAAGGGGAATATAGATATGTCAGTACAAGGGGCACCTGGCTACGGCCAAGGATACGATCCGTATATGGATTACTTAAACAGTCTGCAGTATTTGCAGCAAGGTAACGCTCAACGCGGTCCAGGCTTGGGTCAGACGAGTGGCGCTAATAACAGTATTTTAAACTTTCCACCGATTGGTGGCGTGGCACCCGCTGCTCCTCCAAAGAAGGCAGGCTTCTTCGGCAAGCTAAAAGCAGTGGTTAAAGGTGTGACTAACATACCGGGTAATATTGTTAAAGGTGCTGTAGATATCGTTAAGGATCCTAAGAAGTTAGCCTTAACGGTTGGTATTTTAGCACTGAGTTTAAATCCAGTTACGGGGCCAATTGTAGCGCCTTTAGCTATTGGCACAGCTTTATTTAGTGCTGGTACAGCCGTTGTAAAGGGTGGTATGACAACCTACCAAGGTTGGAAAACCAATGACCTGCAAGCCATTGAACAAGGTGTAACAACAGCCGGAACCGGTGTAGGTATTGCTCTACTCACTCGTAGAGGTGCTAAATCATACCTTGGAAGCAAGGGTGTCACAATTAAGGGTACAGGCTTTAAGCAATTAAATAGTCAGGCGTTTAAAGAAATTGGCATTCTGAAAAGTACAGCTCGAAGTCACGCTGGTGGAACAACGGCTGGACTTAAACGTCTTGGTGGTCGAGCTTGGGATACTCAAGTTAAACAGGTTAAAGGTGTTACGGAACGTGTTTCTGGATTAAAGCCACAAGCAAACCAAGGTAACTTTGGTCATATGACACTGGATGATTTAGCCTCGTTAAAAAGTCAGAACCCTAATAATAGAATTCTCACAAGAGCAATTGATGATGAGATTGCTATTAGAACGCCGTTGTCATTTCAACAACGAGGTACGGACTTACTGAAACGTGTTAAAGCGGATCCGAAGCAATCAGCTCAGCAGGGTTTCAATGTTTTTGAACAACAAACAGCACGTGCTGGTGAAGCATTGGGTCGATTTGAAACAGCCAACCCAGGTATCTTATTGGGTGTTGGTGCTCCTCGCTTCAACCGTGATGCGCTTCAGGATTACAATCCATTCTTGAATCAACAACAAGCATTAGGTGCTGGTTTCTAACCCTCACCTATCCACATCAGGTTCTTGATTGCAGGATTACTTCAAACGGGTTTCTCTGGGAAACACCCACCTGATGACACTTTTCTAAACTGTATCCACAGTTTTAGATTTATCCAATCCCAGCTCGAAAAAAAGCCACTGACTGAGTTACTCAGAAAGTGGCTTTTTCTTTTGGATTATTTAGGTTTGTTATCGAGTTAACTAAACAGCAACAGGCTGCATATTCTCGATGATCGCTTTACCAAAACCAGAACAGCTAACCAATGTGGCGCCATCCATCTGGCGTTCCAGATCGTAGGTGACGGTTTTGTTAGAGATGGCACGTTGGATTGCATCCACCACCAATTTAGCGGCTTCAGGCCAACCTAGGTGATCCAACATCATCACACCCGACAAGATAACCGAACCAGGGTTCACTTTATCTTGACCAGCGTACTTAGGTGCCGTGCCGTGGGTGGCTTCAAACAATGCCGCGTGGTCGCCAATGTTAGCGCCCGGTGCAATACCTAAACCACCAACTTGTGCCGCACATGCATCACTCAAATAGTCACCGTTTAAGTTCGATGTTGCTAACACATCGTACTCATCTGGGCGAAGAAGCAGTTGTTGGAACATCGCATCAGCAATACGATCTTTTACTAAGATTTTACCGGCCGGTTGCTTGCCACCGTGGTTTTCCCACATATCATCTTCGGTAATAATATGCTCAGCAAACTCACGTTTGGCTAGAGCATAACCCCATTCTTTAAAGGCACCTTCAGTAAACTTCATGATGTTGCCTTTGTGAACCAAGGTTACGTTAGTGCGGTTGTTGTCAATGGCGTACTGAATGGCACGACGCACCAATCGCTCGGTACCACTGATACTCATTGGCTTAATGCCAATACCTGAATCAGGGCGAATATCTTTGCCGGTGAGTTCTTTTACTAAAGCAATCATTTTCTTTACTTCGCTTGAGCCTTCTTCAAACTCAATACCGGAGTAAACATCTTCGGTGTTTTCACGGAAGATAACCACGTCTAATTTTTCTGGGTGCTTTACTGGGGCAGGCACGCCATCAAAATAACGAACCGGACGCACACATGCATACAGGTCTAAAATCTGACGAAGCGCTACGTTTAGTGAGCGAATACCGCCACCAACAGGTGTGGTTAACGGCCCTTTAATGGCTACTTTGTATTCTTTAATGGCTTCAACGGTTTCATCTGGTAACCAGCTGCCGGTTTGCTCGTTGGCTTTTTCGCCAGCTAAAATTTCTTTCCATTCAATTTTGCGCTCACCCTTATAGGCAATCTCAACAGCGGCATCCAGCACTTGTTGTGCGGCAGGCCAAATATCAACACCAATACCGTCACCTTCAATAAAAGGGATAATAGGGTTGTTTGGAACACTTAGGGAATGGTCTTTGTTAATCGTAATTTTCTCAGCCATGGGTCGTCTCTCTCCTCAAAAATAAAACCAGCTTATAAATTTATTGTCGCTGTCTTTTTAGCAATGGACAGCACTTTAACATAAAAATACCAAGTCGTATAGCGCTATAGCGGGTTTTTATGAGCCGGTCATTTACTTGCATCACACCTGCTTGCGCTGTACAATACGGGCACATCACTACTTTTATACATTGATTTTTATCATCTGAGCGAAAGAGGGGATTCTTTCACTTTAATGTTGTAAGTAGTATTGATGATTAACTGACCACCATTTTAGTTTTATTTTATTCATTTAGACCCGTCAACACAGAGAGAGGCATTACGCTATGGCAGATTTGGCATTGGACAACATTCGCAAGCATTACGAAGGCTTGGCAGCAAAACTAGATAAGGTAAAGCAAGCCTTGGGGCGCGACGCCTTAACCCACGC
>CAYGPY010000044.1:0-2583 GCA_964351765.1 uncultured Vampirovibrionales bacterium | reverse complement strand
ATATTCCATCAGAAATTAAACGTGGCGACACGTTTTTAAGTCTTCAGCCCGATCGTGTTGCGATGCAAGATGCCACAGCGCAGATGGCGATTTTACAGTTTATGCTTTCTAAACGTGCTGATGTTGCTGTGCCTTCTACCGTGCATTGCGATCACTTGGTTCGAGCGCAAAGTGGTGCTGAAGAAGATGTAGAGCGTGCTATTAACGAAAACAAAGAAGTGTATGAGTTCTTACGTTCTGCTGCAGCTAAGTACGGCATGGGTTTCTGGAAACCCGGTAGCGGAATTATTCACCAAGTGGTGCTAGAAAAATATGCATTCCCAGGTGGCATGATGATCGGTACCGATAGCCACACACCAAACGCAGGTGGTTTGGGTATGGTTGCTATTGGTGTAGGTGGCGCGGATGCCGCTGATGTTATGGCTGGCTTGTCGTGGGAAGTGCGCGCTCCAAAATTAATTGGTGTGAAACTAACCGGTAAATTAAACGGTTGGACAGCCCCTAAAGACGTTATCTTATACTTGTGTGGTTTGCTAACTACCAAGGGTGGTACCAACAAAATTATTGAATACTTTGGCGAAGGCGTTGAAAGTATTAGTTGTACCGGTAAAGGCACCATCACCAATATGGGTGCTGAGCTTGGTGCGACGACCTCAATCTTCCCATACGACGCCAGAATGGGCGCTTATCTTCGTGCTACTGAGCGTGCTGAAGTAGCTGATATGGCTGATAAATATGCTGAGCACTTGCGTCCTGATGCGGCTGTTGCAGCCAACCCAGAAAAATATTATGACGAAGTGGTTGAGATTAATTTGGACGAGTTAGAGCCTTATGTTGTTGGTCCTCACAGCCCTGATAAAGCGCGCAAGATTTCTGAATTTGCCGCTGAAGTAAAAGAACAGGGTTATCCTCAAACCTTGAGCGCAGGCTTAATTGGTAGCTGTACCAACTCCAGTTACGAAGATATGGAGCGTGCGGCGCACGTTGCGCGTCAGGCGTTGGATAAAGGGATGAAATCAAAATCCTACTTGTTGATTACCCCGGGTTCAGAGCAAATTTATAAAACCATTGAGCGTGATGGCCAAATGGAAACCTTTGAAAAAGTGGGCGCAACGGTTATGGCAAACGCCTGTGGGCCGTGTATTGGTAACTGGGATCGTAAGGATATGAAGAAGGGCGAGTCCAACTCGATCATTACTTCGTTTAACCGCAACTTCCCAGCGCGTAACGACGGCAACCCAGAAACATTGGCCTTTATCAGTAGCCCAGAGTTGGTTATAGCCATGTCGATTGCTGGACGTACGGGCTTTAACCCGATTACCGATGATATTGATGGCTTTAAGTTTGAAGCTCCTGTGGCGCCAGAATTGCCTGAAAATGGCTTTGATTTTTCAGAGTCAGGTTATCTGCCACCGGTAGAAAAACGCGATGGTTTAAAAGTAGACGTGGCACCCACCAGTAAACGCTTGGAAATTCTTGAGCCTTTCTCTTCGTGGGATGGCAAAGATTTTGAAAACGTACCTGTGTTGGTTAAAACACAAGGTAAAACTACCACGGATCATATTTCACCAGCGGGTGTGTACTGGCTTCCATTGCGTGGTCATTTATCAGGTATTAGCCACAACATGTTGGCTGGCGCTGTGGATGCGGCCACCGGTGAAGTTGCTGCTGCTGTTGAGATGGATGTGTGTGGCGTGAAACGTCCTGCTTCATCATGGGCTCTAAAAGCAATGGAATTGCAAAAGAGCGGCGAGGGTTCGATTATTGTGGGCGATGATAACTATGGCGAAGGCAGTAGTCGTGAGCACGCGGCGATGTCACCACGCTTGTTGGGTGTTAAGGCTGTTATTGCTCGTAGTTATGCTCGTATTCACGAAACCAACCTGAAGAAGCAAGGCGTGTTGCCTCTGCACTTTGTTGAAGCCTCTGATTATGCGGGTATTAACAAGGATGATAAGGTAACCATTCGTGGCTTGTCGGACTTACAGCCTAATAAAAACGTGACGGTTCAAGTGACTAAGGCCGATGGCACCGAAGTAAGCTTTGAAGCCCGTCACACCTTGAACGAAGAACAAATTCTCTGGTTTAAAGCCGGTTCAGCAATGAATGCGGTGAATTCACCAGAATTGGCGAAAGCCTAACATTTTCCAGATTGGTGATACCTAAATAGGTATCATCAGTAAGTTGGGCGCTTCTGAGTATTCAGAAGTTCTCAATTAGAGGAGAGAGAAAGGGAGAGGAAACTCTCCCGTTTTTTTGCGCATTTTTACTATTCAAGCTCAGTGGAAATCCGCCGATAATAATGCTATGAGCCCCAATGATCGCCCATTTGTTGAATCTGATTTTAGACCCAGCGACTTAACCTCCAATGCGCTGGAAGTGTTGCAACGCCGATATTTGCTCAAAGATGACTCAGGTAATCCTTGTGAAACGCCTGATGCACTTTTTTGGCGCGTGGCCAAGGCCATTGCTAAGGCTGGAGAATCTTTTGGTGAGGAAGCCTATTTGGTGAAACGCTACGCCGAGCGTTACTATCAAATGATGGCCTCGCTTGATTTCTTGCCCAATAGCCCAACGCTGATG
>CAYGPY010000043.1:8734-14365 GCA_964351765.1 uncultured Vampirovibrionales bacterium | reverse complement strand
GCATCTCCGGCATCGCCTGCTTGACCTTCAAGTGGGTTAATACCCATTTGTTCTAGGTAAGCCATCAACATCTCAAGCAAGTTCATAATGTCAGGGTTGCCACCGGCACCAGCTTGGGCCATTAAGCTTTGAAGCATTTCCATAATGCCTGCTGCACCACCGGCATCACCGGCTCCGCCAGCACCGCCAGCTCCACCAGCGGCATCGCCAGCGTTACCTGCATTACCTGCAGCACCAGCACCACCGCCACCTTCGATATTACTCGAAAGATCGTTGGCACCAACAGCACCAATCGCGCGGTCATATTTAGCATCATCTTTTACAGCACCTTGGTCTAAGGCATCTGGGCCATAAACTTGGCCTAACTGCAGTGTGCCTCGGCGTAAAGCCTGTGTTACAGCACCCAGTGTTTGTACATCTTTGTCACCAACGCCGCCTGTAATTAAATCTTCATTACCAGTTTGACGAAGGATACCAGCAAGCTTACCATTGTCATAGTTACCGCCAGCATTCTTATAGCGTGAGGCAACTGTCGCAAAGGTTGCTGCCTGCACACGGCCTGGGTCGCCTGAATTTTTATCAGCGTACAGTTGCTGAGAAGCGGCCTGCATTTGACCTGCATCTTCTGAGCGTTCGCCAAGATAGAACTCAGCAGCGTAGCCTTCTACGATACTTGCACGAGCCTGACCTGTACTACGGCCACCGCGCTTAATAGTATCGTTATCAACGTTACCGTTTTGGTCAACCGCATCAATGTAGTTCTGAAAACCTTGCATATCGGTTTGTTGCGTAGCAGGTGCACCACCTACAGCAGGTGCAAATCCACCAGCTGCATCGCCAGCACCACCGGTACCGCCGCCGCCACCGCCGCCATAAGCGCCGTCACCAGCTGCAGCATTACCTGATGACCCTTTTAGATCATTAGATACTACAGTAGATGCACCAGCACCACCGGCTGGCCCACTTTTATCTTGGGCCTTATCTTTATTCTGTATAAAATTACTGGAACTTGCTCCAACTGAGTTAACACCCATAATGGCTCTCCTTTTTTCGTGCTCTTAATGTAATAGGGATAAATCAAATAGATAAATCTATTAAATACGCTTGGTAAATGTCTCTCTTACGTTATTTCGTGTGTGCTCATCGATTCGTTACGTGTTGCGTCAATCAAATCAACGTCACAAATAACATCATGTGTTTATGTCTCTACATGCATAACCATGACGGTTATGAAAAACATATACTCTCTTACTCAAATAAAAACAATCTAACTCCTCCGATTGATCGCTTTGTAATGTTTTTTAACATTCAACATTTTTATTACGTATTAATGGGCCTTTGAGAAAAGTAATTCAATACACCTAACAATACCTTACGGTATAATAGGCTCTATGACACCTTCATCCCATGAAAATGAAATTGATAAAAACGGCACTATTATGGTGACTGGTGGCGCAGGCTATATAGGTAGTCATTGCGTTAAACAGCTTCTAAATGAAGGGCGACGTGTTTTAGTTCTCGATGATTTATGCACAGGGCATCAAAGATCGTTGCTTAGCGATGATTTTATTTGCGGCAGTATTCTTGACGATGATGCATTAAAGCGGGCCTTTACTAAATACAATATCACCGCGGTGATGCACTTTGCAGCCCATGCTTATGTGGGTGAATCGGTGAGTAACCCTGAAAAATATTACCGAAATAACATTAGCGGTACCTTAAACCTACTTTCAAAAATGCGTCAACACAGCGTTGAACACTTCATTTTTTCGTCAACATGTGCCACATACGGCATACCCGAAACCACCCCCATCACCGAAGAAACCGCATTAACCCCCATTAACCCCTATGGGTTTACCAAACGGGTGGTGGATGAAATGCTGAATGATTTTAGCAAGGCCTATTTAATGCGCTATGTCTCACTCAAGTATTTTAATGCCGCGGGTGCCGATCCTGATGGTGACATTGGTGAGCTCCACGACCCTGAAACACATTTAATTCCACTTATCCTACAAACCGCATCAGGCCGACGCGATAGTATTCATATCTTTGGTACCGACTACGACACGCCTGATGGTACATGTATCCGGGATTATATCCATGTTAACGATATTGCTAAAGCGCATTTATTGAGCTTAAAACACCTTGAGCAAGGTGGCGAATCGAACACCTTTAATATAGGAACTGAAAAAGGGTACTCCGTCAAAGAGGTGATTGATGTCTGTCGTGACGTTTCAGGCAAAAATATTAAAGTCGAAGAGAGCCCTCGACGCTCAGGCGACCCAGCACGATTGGTAGCCAGTGCTAAAAAAATAAAAGAGACACTAAACTGGAGCCCAGACTTTAACGATCTTCACTCAATTATTGAAACCGCTTGGGCTTGGGAACAACAAGAAGCAGGGATTCTTACTTCTTCTTAAACTATTATTCTTCTACTATATGTCTACCCATAGAGCGCTCATCACTATGTCTGCTACCTCAAAAGCCACTGCCAAAAAAATTACGCCCTTAAAGCATGGGTTTTCTGATGCCCTAATTACTTGGTATAAGCAAAATAAGCGTGACTTGCCGTGGCGGCACACGAGCGATCCTTATGCGTTATGGTTGTCTGAAATTATGCTTCAGCAAACCCAAGTCAACACGGTGATTGATTATTACCATCGTTTTTTAAACACCTTTCCTACGATTACTGATTTGGCCAAAGCCGATGAAGACAAAGTGTTAAAACTATGGGAAGGGTTGGGTTATTACTCTCGGTGCCGAAATTTGCACAAGAGCGCCAAAATCATTGTCGATCAACACAATGGTGTTTTTCCCAACACGTTTGACGATGTGTTAGCGCTTCCGGGCATTGGTAGAAGCACGGCAGGCGCTATTTTAACCTTTGCCTTTGCTCAACGCCAACCCATTTTAGATGGCAACGTAAAACGAGATTGGGCACGCCTGTTTAACTACCACGAGGATATTGCCACCAAGCCTGCCGAAACTCAATTTTGGGCATGGTCTCAACAATTTATTGATGAGTGTAGTGACCCTTATGCTTTTAATCAAGGTATTATGGAGCTTGGCGCTACCATTTGCCTGCCCAAGCAGCCGCGTTGTTTGGTATGCCCAGTAAACAGTTTTTGCGACAGCTTTAAAGCCAAAACCCAACACGATCTGCCTGTTAAAAAGAAAAAAGTACCCGTGCCCCACTATGATATTGCCGTGGGTGTCATCTGGAACAAGAAAAAAGAAACCGTGTTCATTCAAAAGCGTCCTGATGAGGGATTACTCGGTGGATTATGGGAATTTCCTGGAGGCAAACAAGAGAAAAACGAGGCGCTTGAAGACACCGTGGCACGAGAAATAAAAGAAGAGTTAGGTATCACCGTTCGTGTTGATGAAAAAATTATGCACGTCAAACACGCCTACAGTCATTTTAAAATAACACTGCACGCCTACCACTGCCAATACATTAAAGGCAAAGCCGTACCTAAGGCAGCAACCGCAATAAAATGGGTCGCACTCAACGATCTATCAACATTTGCCTTCCCCAAGGCCAATAAAAAAGTGCTGGACATGTTACTGGACGCTAAAAACTAGCGGCTGTTCTCAAGCTTTTCCTTTAAAAGGCGCCTGCAACCCGTTGAGATAGCACGAGAAGGCGGCCAATATAATCATAATCCCCATACCTTGGTAGGTGAGATAGTCCTGTATGTGATCGGGGTACATCTTTGACATTTCGATGAGAGTGACCACCATTGATGGTAATGGTGAGCCCATTAAACCCACAATGGCACCCAACGTCACCATCATCAGAACCGGAATACCCCGCTTGTATCCCACCAATGAGCGAATAGCTCGCCCGCAGGCCTGCCCTAATAAATAAAGCAATAACAGTCCAATTAACGACACGCCAAAAAAGCGAAACGGCATTGAAAATACAAACATCGAATACAACAAATTAAACGGTATCATTGCCACAACACTCAATACACCGAGCATCAAGAACGCTTTAGGACCTACTTCTAACACGTGAGAACGTGTCCCTTTAACGCAAATGGGGCACTTAAAACCCACCTCGGCCTGAATCATGCACTTTGGGCAAATCGGATCATCGCACGTTGAACACGCCAAACGCGTTTGATAGCCGGTATGGCGCTTACATGAACGCGTTTTTGGCGCGTCTTCTAATGAAGGATTCGACGCGGCTTGGCCGGTTTGGCCATCGCTAGAATTAGCTTGTGTGGATTGATCATCAGACATAAGGCTTATTATAACAAACTATCGCCCTTCAGCCCTTAACATTCACTCACACCGCTGGATTTGATCCTATGTTCATTCAATAATAATTATTATGGCTTTTCTATTTTTATGCTTATTTCTATACACCTTAATGGCACTCAACATCCAGCCCGACAAATTTGGCTGGTTGATGATTGTCGGCTTGGGCTGGTTTACGGGTTACATGGATTGTCGTTTACATCAAAACTCCGACACTGACTCCGATCGGGTGCTACCCCCTGATGTACTTGAAGACTCCAGCGATGCCGCAACATTTCAAGACGTCAGTAAATAAGCCCTCGAAAAATTTTGCTAACACGCTGATACGCCAAGGTTTCTCCTTCGGCTTCAATTACGCTATGATACATCTATATAGTACGTATTATTGATTGCGTGATGGTTTATTGTGAGCGAACACACCAGCACAATTAAACGCCTGATTCCTAAATTGAAGGCCATTACCGGATCCGCCTACACGCTTACCAGCAAGGCGGAACTAATGACCTATGAGTTAGACGCCTGCATGCTCATCACCAAACGGCCTGATGTGGTGGTCTTACCCAACTCAACACAACAAGTTTCTGAGATTGTTAAACTCTGCCACCAATATCAGGTTCCTTTTGTGGCACGTGGCTCTGGCACAGGCTTATCGGGTGGAGCATTACCCGCTAAAGGTGGTGTGATTGTTGGCCTTAACCGAATGAATCACATTCTTGATATCGACACAACCAACGCCGTGGCCTTGGTTGAAACCGGTGTCATTAATGCGTCACTCAATAAAAAGCTCGCTCACCATGGTTTGTTTTACGCACCCGATCCCTCCAGTCAATCGGCTTGTACCTTGGGTGGCAACATTGCCGAAAACGCGGGGGGGATTCACTGCATCAAATACGGCGTGACCACCGATCATGTTTTGGCACTCGAAATTGTTTTGCCCAATGGCGATGTGACATGGTTGGGTTCGGATAACCGACGGCACCATGGCCTTAATTTAAGTGGCTTATTTACGGGCTCTGAAGGCACCTTTGGCATTGCCACTCGAGCCAAAGTTAAACTCACTAAAAAGCCCGAGCACATCAAAGTCTTCTTAGCCGGGTTCAAGCAAACCAAAGATGCCACGGATGCGGTGAGTGACATTATTAAACAAGGCCCTTTACCCAGCGCGCTTGAGTTTATGGATACCTTTACGGTAAGAGCTGTGAACAATGCCTTTAATGTGGGCTTTCCTGAAGATTGCGAGGCCGTTTTACTCATTGAGCTCGACGGATCGCCCGACTCTGTGGCGCATAATGAAAATCAACTAAAAACAATTTTAAACGCCCACAACTTGCATCACCTACAAGAAGGCGACAGTGAAAGCGAACG
>CAYGPY010000043.1:0-8724 GCA_964351765.1 uncultured Vampirovibrionales bacterium | reverse complement strand
CTTGCGAGCTTTCCAAAGCGAACGTCTTTCGCTTTGGAAAGCTCGCAAGCTGGCCGTTGCTGCTTATGGCCGTTACCTGCCCGCGTTCTATTTACACGACACTGTCATTCCGCGCAGCAAGCTATCCGAGGTACTCGGAAAAATTAATGCGATTGGCAAGCAATATCAAATGACGATTGGTAATGTGTTTCATGCGGGTGATGGCAACCTTCACCCTAACATTTTATTTGATCCCGACGATCAAGATATGATGGAACGCGTCCTTAAAGGCGGCGAAGAAATTTTAAAAATATGCTTGGCGGCCGGTGGCACATTAAGTGGCGAGCATGGGATTGGCCTTGAAAAATCAGAGTATATGGATCTGGTTTTTGATGAGCAAGATTTGTCGGTGATGAAAAAAATTCGCCTCGCTTTTGATCCAGAGCACCTTGCCAATCCTGGGAAAATATTTCCAAACCGTAGTGGCTGTGGTGAAACGCATGCTAAAAATGCACAAACGCCCACCTCTAAAAAAACATCGGCGTTGGCCACTGCAGGCATTAGTGCACCCCGTCAGGAATCTGAGAATCAGGAGGGTTTATGGATATAAGCACCCCAACCCAACCGCCTTCCTTACTCAATAACGATCCGGATTTGATTGAGTCGTATAGTTTCAGCACGCCTGAATCACAACTGACCCTGCCCACAGAAAAAAAAGAAAAACAGGACACCCCTGATAAAGTATCCTCTGACGACCTACCCAAAATTGGCTGGCGACTACAACCTCGATCGGCCAAACAATTAGCGGCAGTGTTGGCTGAGCTCACCGCCTCAAAAAAACACGTGGCCTCTTCTGAACTAGATGCGCTGCATCAAGAAAATCCAATTTGGCTCGATGTATCACGATTAAATCACGTTATCGGCTACCAACCTGATGACCTCACCATCACATGCCAAAGTGGCATTACCATCAAAGAACTCAACGCCATTATTGGTGTTGATAACTTGTGCCTCCCACTCACCTATCCTGATGAAACAACGTTGTTTGAGATTATTGGCGATGACATGCCAGCCCCTGAAACAGGGTTTGGCGGGGGGTACCCGCGTGATGTCATTTTAGGCATGCAAATTGCCACCACCGATGGCGTGCTTTCGCGCTGCGGAGGCAAGGTGATGAAAAACGTGACAGGCTACGATCTCAATAAACTCTACACGGGCTCACATCATTACTTAGGCTTGTGTACCGAAGTCACGCTTAAGCTATCGCATCAAGCCCCACATCGGGGTATATGGTTGTTTGACTTAGACGATGCTGAAGAGGGGTTAAAAGCATGGCGCACACTGAATGATTCTGTATTAGCACCAAGCTTGTGCCAATGCGATATTTTTTACGTGCCAACCAATAATCAATGGCAATTGGCAGTTGGGTTGCAATCATCAATGACGGATCCCCGTAAGCTCAGCACAGAACTCAAGAAAATAATCAATACTCTAACGGGTCGAAAAATCCCTACCACACGCGATAAAACGTTACTCCATCATTTTGCCAATCACTGGGAAGCGCCCTTAGTGGTTGAAGTGGCAACAACAAACCGCCAGCTCTCTGAATGTATTAAAACGATTGAACTGTTATGGGGTGAGGATGTGATTTATCACGTGCGTCCTCAATCCAATTTGCTTTATTTATTATGGGATACCCATGAAAGCCGAGTGATTGGAGCAAAAGCCAAACCTTTACCTGAAACAATATCGCTCCACAGCAGCTTGGAATCACTACACACTATTCTAAACAAGAGCAAGCTCGAAAGCTCCCTATCATCGCCGTCTGGTTTTGTAAGCTTCCGTCGCTACCCTAGCACCTATACCAACTTAGCCGAAAAGTGGAACATGCCCGCCTCTTCTGTTGTGCGACAATTACATCAACGCATTAAACAACTCTACGATCCAGAACACACCTTATTTTCATCAAACTTCCCCGAAAAACCGAAGAACTTATTATGACGCCACCATCACACAATGCAGACGCGCCCATCTGTTCCACCCACTCTAAGGAGGGCGGCCAGCTTGTAACGCCTAATGAGGATGATTTCCATTTAGAACTGGATAAATTAAAAGCGTGTATTCATTGTGGCATGTGCTTGCCAGCCTGCCCAACCTATATGGCGACCGGTTCTGAGGCCGAAAGCCCCCGTGGCAGACTATACTTGATGCAACAATTATTACGAGGCGAGCTCGATAACCCGAAAGAGATCAAACCGCATTTGGATGCGTGCCTGGGTTGCTTGGGTTGCCAAACCGTCTGCCCGTCGGGCGTGCAATATGGCGATCTGCTTTTAGAAAGTCGTGAGCAACTCGCCAAAAATGACGATAGCATTGCCCACGGATTAAAGCGATGGGTGATGCAACACGTGTTGCCTGATAAGTTTTTGCTCTCCACCTTGTTTGGGTTTTTATGGCTCTATCAACAATCGGGCTTACAAGCCTTAGTAAGAAAAAGTCGCCTTTTAAAACTCATTCCACCACTGGCCCATCAAGAATCCTTACTACCTCATCTTAAAAAAACACGACAACTCCACAACGGGCTCTCCTTTGGCAACCCCTCTGGTGAGCGAGTGGTGTTGTTTACGGGTTGCGTGATGGATGCCATGTACAACCACATCCACTGGGCCACCATTGATGCGTTGATGGCCAACGGGTATTACGTGTTACTTTGCGAGCAAACATGTTGTGGTGCACTCGCCCACCATAGTGGCGATATGGATATTACTGAAACACTTGCCATTGAAAACGTGGGCTCCATTTTAGCGCACAATCCCGATTGGATTGTCGTCAATTCAGCGGGCTGTGGTTCCACACTAAAACATTATGATGACGTACTGAAAAACAACGCACTGTATCAAAGTAAGGCACATTCATTTTCTAAAAAAGTGGTGGATGTGATGGAATTGTTGGCCGACGCCAAAGAAAAGAACCAACTAAAACCCTTTAAACACCGTGTTGAAAAAACCGTCACTTACCATGCGGCGTGCCACCTTCATCATGCCCAAGGCGTGCGTTCAGCCAGCATTGATTTAATTGAGGACATTGAAGGGTTAACATTAGTACCTTTAGAAGATGCTGAAACGTGTTGTGGCAGTGCAGGAATTTATAACGTCGAACACCCTGAAATCAGCACAAGTATTTTAAATGAAAAAATGACACACGTGCGCAATGTGTATGAAGCGACACGGGCAAGCACTATTGTAACGGGCAACCCCGGATGCATGTTGCAGATTGAAAAGGGCTTGCGCGAATCCGGTTTGGCCATGACGGTGCAACATCCTGTAGAATTATTATCAGAAGCCTATGGTCGACCTACAGCGCGACCATAGTAACGATGACATTAAAAACAATTCAAACAATAAAGGAACTGCTATGAAAACTGGGCTTCACATGGGTGATACGTTTTCTGACACGTTTAAAACGGATAGCTCTATGGGGGCGTCTTTACTAGGGCAAACCATTCACCCTGGTTTGCTGGGGACAGCCACCCTGGTTGAACATATGGAATGGGCTGCTCGCCAGCATATTTTGCCTTTTTTAGAAACCGGCGAAGAAGGGGTTGGCCATAAAGTAAGCATTACACATTCTCGGCCTTGTGCTCTGGGTTCAGACATTAAAGTCGTTTCGGAAGTGACTGATATTACCGATAAAACCATTGCCAGTTATGTGCGCGTGTATCAAGCCAGTGCCCCTAACTATGATCGTTCTGGTGATTTAACAGGGTTTGAACCTCTTGATGTGCCTCTTGAAATTGGTGCGGGAAACGTGACCCAAGCCCTTGTTCAAGCCGAACGATTTTATGCCAAAGGCTTAGGCTTAAAGTATAATAATTCAAAAGAAACCGCTTCAACAACATCAAGCAACCAACCCACTGACGATTATCAATCCTCACTCAACACCATTTTAGAGGATGAAGCCAACCTTCAATCCTCAGTCAATACCATGCCAAAAGTATCGGATAAACCCTTTAAGGTGGAGGAATGGGTCACTCTCAGTAGCGTGGATAACGCAACGCATTTTGCATTGAGCTTAGTTCAATATGAGAGCCCGTACCCTTGCTCCGAATACGACGAATGGATCATCACCTCGGCACGCTTGCAACAAAAAGACCAGCCTGATTACGAAGTACAGGGGGCGTATTTATTGCGAATGGAAGTCGAGCAAGTCGTCAATCACCTAACGACCCAACCCCTCACATCGCATTCGTTTCAATTTTTAGAGAACGTATTTCAGCTTCGTATTGAAGCTGATGGCAAAGACACAACAACGCTTCATATCACCCTTGATGACACCAACATCCCACGACGCAAGACCTATCAAGGCAAGATCGAACTCAGCTTTAAAATCTCTTCCTCGGCAGTATTAACGGCGTTCGCGGAAAAATTAAAACGCCAACTCGACGCCTTCCCCGCCCATTTATAGTCATTCTCGAAATCCTCTATAACACTGTTTTTATTGGCTTAACACCCCTTTTTTTTTAAATTAAAGTATTTAGCCTGATTGTCGATACTATGAGTATGTATCTTGTGACAAGACATAAAGCATTGGGTTTCACCTTGGCTGAGCTGTTATCAGCGCTGGCCATTTTAGGCATTATTGCCACATTTACCATCCCTAAAGTGCTTAGTAGTTCCACAAATGGCCAAATGAAAGCCATGGGCAAAGAATTTGCAGCCACCATATCGGCAGCTTACCAAGCATATTCATTGGAAAACGCCGTCTCCTCCACAACAGGCTGGGTCGATTTAACCCCGTATATAAACTACGTCAACATCGAAACAACAGGTACAGTAAGCGTAAACCCGTGTGAAGTCCCTGCGGACTATGACTGTGACGCCTCCTACCCATGCATAAAGCTCCATGGTGGCGCCAAAGTGAGTTATGGTGTGAGTGACCGTTTTAACGGCACCACCAATAAGCACTCACTTCGCCTTTGGTTTGATCCAAATGGGACATCAAGTGGCGCAAAAGACTCTTTGATTCTTTATTTGTACACCGATGGAAAAATAAGAACCACCGAAACCGTTGAAACCAGTACCTTAACGTTTCAAACATCGGGCGGGGCAAGCAGTTTCAACCCCATGGCATCATGCGACCCCACTTGGTTTGGTTGGGATTAAGTTCGTCACTAAAAATTTTGAGAGCCCTGTATAATTACCGCCTTTCTTAAAGGCGCTCAAGCGATTAGACCCCTATTGAGTGAGTATCCTCTTTATGGGACACTTAGGCTATAAAATAGTTTATTTTTAGCCTGTTTAACTGAGAGGGAACCACCCATGACAGCAAGACTTGTTGCCTTATACAAAACACCAGCTGATGTTGAGTCGTTTGATAAGGCCTACTTTGAAACCCATTTGCCATTGGCTCAAAAAATGCCCGGCCTGCGTGATGTGAACATCCAACGCTTTGAAAAAAACATTATGGGCAAAGACATGCCGTATCACTTAATGGCTGAATTGACCTTTGACTCAGTTGAAGCCGTTCAAGCGGCCCTTGCCAGTAATGAAGGTAAAGCCGCTGGCGCAAACCTGATGGGTTTTGCCGCTCCTTACATGCAACTCTTTATTAGTGACACCGTTGATACCGCAGCGCCTGTTTCTTAAACCCTATTACCGCCTTATCTAAATTTTAGTATCTCAATGCGTTCCGTTTGATTTGAGTGAGACTTTTTTGATGCCCGAAAAAACAAAGCAAAAAAACCAAGCTACAACCGATTATGAATTTATTCAGGTTTCCACAGAAGGCCGTGTCGGGGTCATTCTCCTTCATCGTCCCAAGGTGCTCAATGCCCTTAGTCCTGAGATGATGAGTGAAATCGTTGAGGTATTGCAAGGCTTTGATGATAACCCTGAGGTGGGTGCCATTGTGATTACCGGTGGTGAAAAGGTCTTTGCAGCGGGCGCTGATATTGGCAAAATGGCCACGGCGAGTGCTGTGGATATGCTGGACTGGGATCAGTTGGCACGATGGGACCTAGTTCGTCTTATCAAAAAACCTATTATTGCGGGTATTAACGGTTATGCCTTAGGCGGCGGGAACGAACTTGCGATGATGTGTGACATCTTGATTGCGGGTGAAAACGCCAAATTCGGCCAGCCCGAAATCAGCATTGGCGTGATGCCGGGTGCCGGTGGCACACAGCGTTTAACACGTGCCGTGGGCAAAGCTCGCGCGATGGAGTATGTTTTAACAGGGCGTCAGTTTGACGCAAAAGAAGCCTTCGAAATTGGCCTCATCACCAAAGTGGTTCCACCTGAACTGATGATTGAAGAGACCATGACCATGGCCACACTCATTGCCAATCAGCCTAACAAAGCACTTCAAATGGGCAAGGCCGCCATCCTCAAATCCTTTGACACGACCCTTGAAGGTGGTCTGGATTTTGAACGCAAGTTGTTTTACATGCTCTTTGCCACCCAAGATCAAAAAGAAGGCATGGGCGCCTTTATGGAAAAACGCAAACCCGAATGGCAACATTACTAAATTAAATTCCGTTTTTATTTTTAAATTAGGACACGCTGACTCATGGCTACAAAAACAAAAGAAGCACCTGTGTTTGAAACACTCTTAACCAACACTACTGCTGAGGGTGTGCATACAATCACGCTCAACCGGCCTGATGCACTCAATAGTTTTGATGACACGATGAGTTATGAACTGCAAACGGCGTTAAAAAACGCCAGTAAAAGCAGTGACGTGCGTTGCGTTATTTTAACGGGCGCCGGTCGCGGATTTTCTGCCGGACAGGACTTAAAAAGCCGCAGCATCCAACAAGGCGAAGACGGCGTGACACACTTAGGCGATTCAATTCGCAAGCGTTACGCACCGATTATTAACGCCATTCACATGATGGATAAACCTGTCATTGCGATGGTAAACGGCGTGGCAGCCGGTGCCGGTGCAAGCCTAGCCTTTGCCTGTGACTTACGTGTGGTGAGTGATAAAACAAAATTTATTCAGGCTTTTATTAAAGTAGGTTTGATTCCTGATAGTGGTGCCTGTTGGTTGTTGCCCCGTTTATGCGGATGGGGCAAAGCGATGGAGCTCGCTATGACGGGCGAGGCCATTACTGCTGAGGACGCATTAAAATTCGACTTGGTGAATAAAGTGGTGTCTCAAGATGATTTACTTGAAACCACCATGACGCTCGCCACCAGCCTTGCCAAAGGACCGACCAAAGCCCACGGCATGATTAAACGTGCGATGCGCAAAGCCCAAGAAACATCACTGGCTGAGTACCTCAATTACGAGGCCGATCTTCAAGAACTTGCCGGTCGTTCTGACGATTATAAAGAAGGGGTGTCGGCTTTTGTAGAAAAACGCGCGCCCGCCTTTACAGGAAAGTAAGCCACCCCACGTTGTGGGTTTGTTTTATCGCCTGTTAAAGACCGCTATGTTTTAGGTATAATAGCAACATCGCTTTATCGGTTGGTGTCGTATCGTTATTGATGCGTGACATCACCAAGATATAAACAGAGGAGGGATTTTCCCATGGCCACATTAACTGCGGATCAACTTGTTGAAGAAATTAAACAAGGTAAAAAAGTCGAAGCCGAAGACGCAATGCCTGAAGAATACCGTACGGCGTTGATTAACCTGATGACCCAACAAGCCGATAGTGAACTATCGGGGGCTTATGGTTATATTCCTTGGATTGAAAAAGCCCCTGATATTCACGAGAAATTACTGGTTGCTCAAATCGTTAAAGACGAAGTGAACCACGCCTACCGGATGTTCAAACTCCTTAAAGAGCTTGGCGAACCTGTTGATGAGCGCATCGCAAAGCTGGATGAACAACTCACGGTACGTATTGATGAGGGTGATGCCAATATTGGTACCGAGCGTAAGGCTAATGATAAGCGCGTTAATATTTTTTACTACCCCATTGAGACGTGGACTGACTTTATTATGTTCAACTTCTGTATGGATCGAGGGGCAGGGCATCAACTTGAGGACGCTATGGAATGCAGTTATGCCCCTTGGAACCGTACCATTGAAGGCATCTTTAAAGAAGAAATGATGCACGTGGCCCACGGCGATAAATGGGTACAAAAACTAGCGAGTGACCCCGCCACCAAAGATGACGTGCAAGAAGCACTCAATAAATGGTATCCACGTACGATGAACATTTTTGGTCGTCCTAACTCTAGAAGCAACGTGGTTTATCGTAAGTTTGGCCTTAAAATGCGCGACAACGAAGAAGTCCGTCAAGCCTATAAAGCCGATATGGAAAAAGCCATTGTAGGAACAGGGTTGACCTTACCTGAGTGGACTCCTGAATATGACGAGAGTGTCTAACAACGACCCATCTTTATGAGCAATATCGACACCACAACAAAAGAGAAAAACCTTCCGTTTGAAACCGTTGGGATTATTGGGGCGGGCACCATGGGTGCTGGCATTGCCCAAGTGTGTTCAATTGCGGGTTATGACACACTACTCTACGATCTCGAACCAGGGCTCGTTAAAAAAGGACGTGAACGCATCATGGCCTTTCTTGAGAAGGGCAAAGCCAAAGGCAAGATCAGTGATGCGGATATCGATGCGGTGGAAGATAATTTATCGGGTACTACTGAGCTTGACGTGATGAATGAGTGCCAACTCGTGATTGAAGCCATTCCAGAGCGTATGGATTTAAAACACGATTTATTTAAAAAACTCCACGCGATCACGCCTGAAGAAACCATTTTAGCCAGCAACACC